>DQSN01000063.1 GCA_015663245.1 Leucothrix mucor | reverse complement strand
TAAGAAAAGATGTGTTCTTTATGATATTTTTTACTATAAATAACGGGAGAATTGCTGTGTTGATTATGTGGATATTTCGACAGCCTAGCCTGTGGGTGCTGTTATGTTGAGCCCTGATCGGGATGAAAATACTGTCTTGAAAATGACAGGTTAAATACTAAGCAAAAGGTGACAACTACCTTGAAAAACACCGTCCAGCCGCAAAGTATTGTGGGCTGAGAGTCTCAAATGTAAATAAATCAATTTTTTGCTATATCATGTCAGTAGGACTATGAATATACTAGACCTTCTTTATTCATATTACAGATCATAACTTATGACTAACAACGATGTTTTACGACGCACTCGCTATATTTTCAATTTGAATGATAAAAAAATGATTGAAATCTTTGGCTTATCGGGTGCAAAAGTGACGCGAGAGGAAGTTAGCGATTGGTTGAAGCGCGATGATGACCCTGATTATAAGTCTTTGAGTGATACTAATTTAGCAAGTTTTCTCAATGGTTTTATTACTAAAAAGCGTGGTAAAAAAGAGGGCCCATTACCAGAGCCTGAGAAAAAGTTAAATAATAATAATGTCTTTATGAAGCTGAAAATAGCACTTAGCCTTAAAGCTGAAGATGTTTTAGATCTACTGTTATTAGCTGATTTTAGAATGAGCAAGCATGAGTTAAGTGCCTTTTTCCGTAAGCCTGGACACAAGCATTATCGCGAATGTAAAGATCAAATATTGCGTAATTTCTTAAAAGGAATACAGCTAAAATACCATGTTGAAAAAGATACTGCTAAACCCAATGAAAATAAAAAAAGCAGACCACAAAAGACTTCTGCTAGCAATGCTGATAACAGCAGTGAGAAAAAATCAGTTTATCAATGGAAAAAATAGTAGCAATATCTTGGAGATGTTTTTCATGTGGCTTCATAAGCATGGAACTAAAATAAGGGTTTATAAGTCCTAGTAAAATATAATTAAAACAAGGCAAATTCATGTTAAAAAGCATATTACCGACCGTGATAGTCGTCACGATACTATTCTTTTCTTCTTTATCGGTCGCAGAAAACAATGTGAAAATAAATAATTCAACTAAAGAGCAACGCGTTTACTTATTACTAGGACAGTCTAATATGGCAGGGCAAGGTCTTGTCAGTGAACTAAGTGATGATATTAAAACCCTAGAGTCAAATATCACACTCTATTTGCATGGCAAACCTGTTTCATTATCTACATTAAATAAGTTTGGACCCGAAGTTTCTTTTGCACATGAAATGGCAAAAAAACATCTTGATTCATCTATACACCTTATTAAGTTTGCTCCAGGTGGGTCTTTGATGAAAGACTGGACATCAAAAGATGTTGGTAAGCATTACGATACATTGATAAAACAAGTTAAAAAGTCTAGTGGTGGAACAATCCCATCAATTAACGGTATCTTGTGGATGCATGGAGAAAGAGATACAAAATCAAAACAACTTGCTGATGACTATGAAAAAGACCTGAAAGTCTTTATTGCGATGTTGAAAAGTGATTTTAAAGTAAGCAAGCTACCAATCGCACTAGCCCGTATCAGTATACCTGCTGCTTTTCGCCCTGCTGTACCAGAGGTGAGGTTAGCGCAAGAGCATATTGCAGAATCATCATCTTTTATTCATTTGGTCTCAACGGATGATTTAAGTAAAAAAAATGATAAAGTTCATTTTAATAGCAAGGGGCAACTGGCTTTAGGCAAGCGTTTTGCTCAAGTTTTTATGAGAGAGAGTCACTGATAACGAATACTTTATAGTACTTTGTATGGAGTTTGCGTAATACCTGTAGTGCTCAGCCTTTCTGTATATTCAAATAGATACCATTTTTGAACACTACATATATCTTGTAGAGGTTCTGATTTCGTCAATTAGAATTTAGCAAAAAATAAACTAGCTTTTAGTTCGCGCTGTTACTTAGCCACCCCTCAAGGTTTTCAGCTACTTTATCAATTACTCGCTGTCTGGCTTCTACCGCTGCCCATGCTATATGCGGTGTGATTAGTAAATTAGGAATATCATCTGCTAATAAAGGGTGGTCACTCGGTGGCGGTTCTTGGTCGAGTACATCAATTCCAGCTCCTGCAATTTCTTGCTTACATAATGCGTTCGCCAAAGCAAGATTATCAATCACTGCGCCGCGCGAGGTGTTGATAAGTAAAGCGGTAGGCTTCATTTGTTGCAACTCTGCGGTGCTAATGAGGTGCTTGGTTTCAGGCGTAAGAGGACAGTGGATGCTTAATACATCAACTTGTTTTAATAATTCATTTAAGGGTAGGCGATTATCATTGTTGTTTGTTGTGCCAACACGTTGTGAAATTAATATCTTCATATCAAATGCTAAAGCAAGTTTTTCAACGCCTTTGGCAAGACTACCATAGCCTATTAAACCAAGCGTTTTTCCTGCAAGTTCTTGTATTGGATACCTCAAACTGGAAAAAATTTTACCGTTCGACCATTCCCCACTTTTGGTAAATGCCTGGTAGTCGATGAGTTTAGTCGATAGGGCTAGTATCAGGCTAAATACATGTTGTGAGACGGTTGAGGTGCAGTAGTCTGTGACACTTTTTGTAACAATGCCATGTTGCTGGCAATACTCACGATCTACATTATCCATGCCTGTTGCTGTGAGTAAAATAATTTTGAGTTTAGGTAGCTTTTCTAACAGAGCCTGATCAAAAACAACTTTATTAGCAATCGCAATGGTTGCTTGCTCTAAGCGTTCAAAACGTTGCTCTTTTGTTGTTGATGGATGGCGCTCCCAGCTATCGACCAAGCGGATGAGGGCGCTTAAATCAAGATCACCTGCATTAAAAGTTGTCTCATCTAGAATAACCGCATGATGTTTGCTCATAGAGTAAAGCTCTCAAGTTTTAACAATTTATGATTATATCAGCTATCAAAATATGTCCCAAATTTCACGAATTTACCAAACCAGTAGGAGTTATCCATGCTCGTTATTTTGACACGGCTACGGCGATTGGGTGCATGGATGAATTGTCGGTTGCCAATATAAACTCCAACATGATTTGTTTTTGAGCTGGTTTTAAAAAACAACATATCACCAGGTTGTAGATCTTCATAGCGTATAGAGCGGCTTCTATTTCTTTGCTGTGCTGCTGTTCTAGGGATATTTACTCCAGCGCCTTTTTTGTGAATATAGGTCATTAAGCCACTGCAATCAAAGCCTTCTCTGGGGGAAGATCCGCCATATTTATAACGCGTGCCTAGTGCGTTGTGAGCCAGCTGCACAATGCTTTGTCTTGCTTGAATGACTGGAGAGTAGTTTTGCACTGGAGGGCGATAAGGTTGTTGCTGAGCAACGGGAGGTGGAATATATTGTGGAGGGCGTGGGTTGTGATGTACAGACCGTTGCGGTAATGGTGTGCAAGCAGTTGTCAGCAAGGTGAAAGCACCCAAGCCAAGTAGAGGAAGTAGTTTTTTCATTTTTATATCCACGGTGCGAACGGGCTATAGCCAGCTCATTATTTTTATTATTTATGTGAGTATATGATCAGCTACCCAATCATTTGGTGGGGTAGCTTCGGTTAATGCATAATAATGATCTAAGATAGTTTTTAAACCAGTTGCTTACAAGTGGTCATCAAACAGTTTTTGCATGATTTCTTTTTTATGATCATCCTTGCGTAAATCTTGTACCAGTGCAAACCAAGCAACAATGATTAAGATGAAAAGTGATATAACGATGAATTCCATGATATTCCCCTTGTTGTTTATAAGTATTGTTTAAATTATAGATATGCTTGAAGTGTTTAAGTTCAATATTTTCATAAATTACGGTTGGTTGATGTGCTCGGACTATACTGAAGTAGGCGGATTGTAGTGCTTTGTGAAAATAATCACTAAAACCATTCTCCGCATCCTCTAATGTTTGCTGAACCATCCCTTTCAGACCACCATTTCGCGTCGAAACGCGAAGATTAAAACTCAAGTAATAGAGCACGAATTTGATGCTCCAAGTCCACTTCTTGCTTGGCAGAAAGCTCTTACCATTAATGAAATTCACTCGGTATCATTTCCTCATTTGAAAGTACCTTATTGTGTTTGACAACACAGACTTGAATAACATTTTTAGCAAGATCAACATCAATAATGGTAGTATGCATGATATGGACTCCTTGAATATTTGCATGAGAACAATGTTCTATCTCACTCTATGTTATTAGGGTGAGAGGGGGGCAATTATTTCAACAATGTCTTGTAATATTAAAAATAAATATCGAAAATTTTGTTAGATTTATTGTGTACACCTACTGAGGGCTAAAGTCCTTACTTCAAATAAGATAAATAAGGTTTAAGGGGGTTAAATGAACCGAATAATGAAGAACTTAGTAATCATCCGTTTTCTCGGGATTGTCATAGTTTCCATGTGGCTTGGTGGTTGTGCTTCTTTAAGTGTCGATTTAACCAGTGAAACGGTTCCTACAACAAGTTCTGAGAAAGCATCTTGGGAGGGCTTTAATCGTGATGTACATGTGTTTAATAAATCGGCAGATAATGCGGTTGTTAAGCCTTTTGCTCAAGCCTATAAAAAAATCACACCTGAATTTGTTGATACAGGAATCAGTAATATTTTCTCCAACCTGAAAGATGTACCCAATGCTTTAAATGCGCTTCTACAGCTTAAGCCTAAAGATGCTATTTCCGATTCGGGGCGGTTTATTATCAATAGCACTATCGGTCTTGCAGGTTTTTTTGATATTGCAACAAAAATGGATTTGCAAAAGCATGATGAAGATTTTGGGCAAACATTAGCGGTGTGGGGTGTTCCTTCAGGAGAGTACTTTGTTCTTCCCATACTTGGTCCTTCAACGGTTAGAGATAGTGTTGGGAGAATTGTCGATACGGTCACGAATCCCTATTTTTTCTTTGAAAATTCAATCGCCTATTATGCCCTTGAAAGTATCGATAAACGTGGGGATCTACTTTCTGTTGAGGGTGCCTTAAAAGGTATATCAGATGATGACTACAATACCCTTCGCACAGCTTGGTTACAGCAGCGACGTTATTTAATAAGTGATGGTAGATTGAGCCAACAGGCTAAAGATGAGAAAAAGAGCCTTATTGATGAGCTGGAAGATTTAGATTAATCTTCACTGCCCCAAAAAAGTAAATATAAAAACATGAAAATACATATTTTAGGTATCTGTGGCACCTTCATGGGTGGCATTGCCTTATTAGCAAAGGATTCTGGTATCGAAGTGACGGGGTCGGATAAAAACGTATATCCACCCATGAGTACTTTATTAGCCTTGCAGGGCGTTGAAGTGCGTCAAGATTTTCTTACTGATAATATTGATGAAGATACCGATGAAATAGTGGTTGGCAACTTTATGCGCCGTGGCATGGACGTTGTTGAAGATATGCTTAATCAAAACAGTGCTTATACTTCGGGACCGCAATGGTTGCATGAACATATACTAAAAGATCGCTGGGTATTAGCCGTTGCAGGAACGCATGGTAAAACTACCACCGCTAGTATTTTGGCATGGATTCTTGAATATGCAGGAATGAGTCCAGGTTTTCTTATTGGTGGTGTGCCAGAAAATTTTGGTGTGTCAGCACGTTTGGGGGGAACGTCTTTCTTTGTTGTTGAGGCAGATGAGTACGATACTGCTTTTTTTGATAAGCGTTCTAAGTTCATCCACTATCATCCTAAAACCCTCGTTTTAAATAATCTTGAATATGATCATGCCGATATTTTTCCCAATTTGGATGCCATCAAGACGCAATTTCATCACCTTATGCGTATTGTGCCTAGCGAAGGCTTGGTGGTTTGTAACGGTGAAGAAGGTAATCTAGATGATGTATTACAACAAGGTTGCTGGACGAAAGTAGAAAGATTTTCCGCATCAAATAAGGCAGAAAATACTGCTTTATCATCCGAGAGTGAATGGCAAGTGGAATACATCGAAGCAGATGGTAGTGAGTTTCGAGTCTTCTTGAAGGGTGAAATACAAGGTGTCGTAAAGTGGGGTTTATTGGGTAAGCATAATATCAGTAATGCATTAGCGGCTATTTCAGCAGCACGGCATGTAGGTGTTCCTGTTAAGCATGCGATAGATGCGTTAAGCGAGTTTAAAGGCATTAAGCGTCGTATGCAGTTACGTGGTGAAGTCAATAACATACGTGTCTATGATGATTTTGCACATCACCCCACCGCTATCCAAACGACGTTAGCAGGATTGCGCGCTAATGTAGGAGATAAGAAAATTATTGCCATTTTAGAACCAAGATCAAACACCATGCGCTTAGGCGTGCATCAAAATAGTTTGATAAAATCACTGCAAGAAGCTGATAAAGTTGTGCTATATCAACCTGATGACGTTGAGTGGGATATGGATGAGCTAGTGACAAGCTTGGGAGATAATGCCAGTTTATATCGAAATATCGACAAATTGGTAGCTAATGTTCTTAAAACAGTTAGCGCGGGTGATCAATTATTAGTAATGAGTAATGGTGGCTTTGGTGGAATTCACGACAAACTATTGCAAGGTTTACAAGAGTGAGTAGCTCTAAAAAAGCACCCTCTGTGACGTTGATTATGACAGGTGCATCAGGCGCGGCTTATGGCTTACGTTTGTTAGAGGAGTTAGTCAAAGCGGGCTCGCAGATATACCTGCTTCTTTCTCGACCTGCTCATATTGTTATCAAAATGGAAACAGACTTGCAACTTCCCGTACGTGCTTCGGAAGTGGAGTTATTTTTCACCAAAAAATATCAAGCCAAAGCAGGGCAGATTCGAGTCTTTGAAAAAGAACAGTGGTTAGCCCCTATTGCGAGCGGTAGCGGAGTTGCCGATGCAACGGTGGTTTGCCCTTGTACTACAGGAACCTTGTCATCTATAGCAGTAGGAAGTAGTAAAAACTTGCTAGAGCGTGCGGCAGATGTTGCTTTAAAAGAACGTAAAAAACTCATCTTGGTTGTGCGTGAAACCCCTTTTTCTGAAATTCACCTAGAAAACATGCTGAAATTAACACGAATGGGCGCAGTCATAATGCCTGCAAATCCAGGTTTTTATTTTAAGCCAAAATCCTTAGATGATATTGTTGATTTTATGGTGGCTCGGGTGTTGGATCATCTCGATATTGAACATAACTTACAGTCTCGCTGGGGCGAGGCTTTTTAGTGATAAATGCAAGTAGTTGACTTGTAATTATATAAGTAAGACCTTATATTCTTAGGCATCTCAAATTAATGAAAAGGAAAACAGTGTGGCAACAGTAGATATAACAGCAGATACATTTGAAAATTCAATTAATAACAACGATATTGTTATTATCGACTTTTGGGCACCTTGGTGTGGTCCTTGTCGCTCATTCGCGCCTGTGTATGAAGAAGTATCAGAAAAATATCCCGATATTGTCTTTGGCAAGATTGATACAGAAGCAGAGCAAGAACTAGGTGCTCACTTCCAGATTCGTTCTATCCCTACACTGATGATTTTCCGTGAGCAAGTGGTACTATTCTCTCAGCCTGGCATGATGGGCGCAGCTGATTTGGAAAGTGTTATCGCTAAAGTTGGCGCTTTAGATATGAAGCAAGTTCATGCCGATATTGCGCAGCAAGAACAAGAAAAAGCTTAGGATAAATCATATCCAATTCTTAGGGAGCTACTCTTTAAATAGCTTCTTGAGTGTAGGCAAATGTCAACAGCACCTAAGCTTTTCTATTCTTTCCCCTTTCTGCATAACATCCCTTACTCAAGCTAATCCATATCAAAATCCACCGCTAATCAGGCAAAAAGATAGTTTTTAAAGGCTCTCTAAGGTATTCTACTCGTATATTATATTTAAAAAAGAAAGGTTCCTATGAAGGCTGATTTTCTAGATTTTGAGCAACCCGTTGCGGAGTTAGAAGCTAAGATTGACGAGTTACGCTATGTGAGTAATTCCGAGGTTAATTTAGGTGAAGAAGTTGCGAAATTAGAAGAGAAAGCCAAAGCTTTAACTAAAAGCATTTTTAGTAAATTGACCTCTAAACAAATAGGTCAGCTTGCAAGACACCCATCACGCCCTTATACCTTCGATATAGTTGAGCGTCTTTGTACAGATTTTCAAGAACTACATGGCGATCGTCATTATGGCGATGATCAAGCTATTGTTGGTGGTATAGCACGTTTTGAAGGTCAGCCTGTGATGGTTATCGGGCATCAAAAAGGACGTGATACTAAAGAAAATATAGCGCGTAATTTTGGTATGCCACGCCCAGAGGGCTACCGTAAAGCTCTGCGCTTAATGAAGCTTGCCGAAAAATTTCATATTCCTATCTTTACCTTTATTGATACACCAGGTGCATATCCTGGAATTGGCGCAGAAGAGCGTGGTCAAAGTGAAGCTATTGCACGCAACCTCTTTGAAATGTCAAAAATGCGCACACCCATTATTGCCACAGTTGTTGGTGAAGGCGGTTCAGGTGGTGCATTAGCAATCGCAGTTGCTGATAAAGTCATGATGCTGGAATACAGTACTTACTCTGTTATATCCCCAGAAGGTTGCGCTTCAATATTGTGGAAAGATGCAAAAAAAGCAGATGTGGCAGCTGAAGCATTAGGTATTACATCTGATCGTTTAAGTAAATTCGGTTTGATTGATCGTATTATTGCTGAGCCGTTAGGTGGCGCGCATCGTGATTATGATGCCGTAGTGGCTAATATGCGCGAAGCTTTGGAATCCGCATTACGTGAAGTGCGCTCTTTAAGCATTGATAAGTTACTGGAAAAGCGCTATCAAAAACTAATGGCTTTAGGTCAGTTTGAAGAATAGTTTTTAATATTGTTTTTTGCCCTGCGTCTCGATTCTACTCAGGGTGTTGCCCAACTTACTACCGCATTCGTATCATAGCTTCCTGAGTGGACTCGGGCTACCCTGCATTCAAGGCGAAGGAAAGGTGAGGATAAAGCTATATTTGGTAGTGATCCTTAAACATGATTAGTTTGCCCTATGTTGAATATTGATGAACTAGCACAATCTCTCAAAATATCAGCCACCAAAAAGCTAGTCATAGCATTCAGCGGTGGGCTTGATTCTTATGTGTTACTCTATGCAATCGCACAAATAAGCATTACTACTCAAGATTATCAAATACGTGCTATTCATATTGATCATGGTTTGCAAGCAGTATCATCTCAATGGTCAGTGCAATGTGAAGCCATCTGCAAGGTTTTAAATATTCCCTGTGAAATCATTTCTTTGAATTTGCTCGTCCCTAAATCGAAAAGTCTAGAAGCTGCCGCGCGAGAAGCTCGTTATCAAGCCTTTAAAGAATCTCTGCAAACAGGTGAAACCCTCCTCACTGCACAGCACCAAGATGATCAAGCTGAAACCCTATTAATTCAATTGTTTCGGGGAGCAGGCATCAATGGTTTAGCGGCCATGCCAGCTCTTAGGAATTTTGGCAAAGGGACGCATCTACGCCCTCTATTAAATGTCTCGCGTGAGTCATTAGAGCAATATGCTAAATACCACGCTTTAAATTTTATTGAAGATCCAAGTAATCAAGATCAGCGCTTTGATCGTAATTATTTTCGCCACGAAATTATACCTCACTTAAAACAACGCTGGCCGAGCATGGATAAAGTGCTTACACGCGCAGCGTATCATCAGGCTGAGGCAAAAAACTTATTAGCTGAATATATTGAGCAAGATTTACCATTGCTAGCAGGAAGTCGTGTTGGAACATTGTCTATAAAGCAGCTGAAATTATTATCGGAGGCACGCTGCAAGGCGGTGATTCGTTATTTTTTAGATCAAAAAGGCTTTTTAGCTCCCTCAGAAAAAAAACTAGCTCATATTATTACTGATGTCTTAAATTCTCAGGACGATGCTATGCCTTGTGTGCATTGGCAAGGAATAGAGGTAAGGCGCTATCAGGATGATTTGCATGCTATCACTCCCCTTGATAAGCATGATGAAAAACAGTGTATATCTTGGAATATTAGCAAGCCTCTGTATATTCCATCCCTAAAAAGGATATTGAAAACAACTTTATTAGACGATATAAAGGTGCTTGGTATGAAAAAGGAGCAGAATATTGAAATTCGTTTTCGCCAAGGTGGGGAAAAAATCTATCAAGCACAAAGAAAACGTACGATAGCACTGAAAAAATACTTTCAAGAAATGCATATTCCACCGTGGGAACGAGAGCGTACTCCACTTATTTATATCGACAATCAGTTAGTAGCCATCGTGTTTGACGGGGAATGAATTAAGGGCAAAGTAAATATGAAACTATTAGAAGTACTGTTTGAAAAATTCCTGTGGAATAGCCGCTTAATGGTATTAGCTGCGGTTATTATGAGCCTAGTCTCTGCGGCTGCGGTACTTTATATATCTTCTGTTGATGCGTGGATAATGGTCAGTCATCTCGGTGATTATGTGTCTGCCGAAATATCCACTGAGCAGCGTGTAGCACTAAGAGCAGAGACCATTAAACACGTTGTTGAGATTATTGATGGTTATTTGTTAGCAACGGTACTACTAATATTTGCTTTAGGATTATATGAGTTATTTATTAGTAAAATTGAAGGTGCAGCGGAGAAAGAAGGAGCCTCTAAAATATTAATTATCAATAGTTTAGATGATCTTAAAAATCGCTTGGCAAAAGTTATATTGATGATATTGATAGTGCGTTACTTTGAGCATGCATTGAATATGAAATTTGAGACCCCGCTTGATTTACTTTACTTCGCGGGTGGTATTGCTTTGCTTGGTCTTGCGCTTTACCTAACACATAGTCATTCTGGTGATGATAAAGATCATTAGTGTTAAAAAAATATATCGATACATTAAATGACCTAAAAAAACTTGACCATTACAACTGTCATTGCTGTGGGGGAGAGATGCAAATCATAAAAACACAAATAAAAAGAACAAAACAACGCTGGCAACAAACACCCGCCTTAAAATCTCAAGGGGTCACAATTGTTATGTAAAACAAACGCACTGATAGCGAAAAAAGAGATCATGCAAGATGAAGGATAACGGCTGGATGGCCGTTAGAGAAAACCG
>DQSN01000140.1 GCA_015663245.1 Leucothrix mucor | reverse complement strand
ATTATTAAAATATGCGTTAAAATCCTCCAATATATACCACATATATTATATTTATTAATGTATGTTAAAAATCACAGCAGGTCTTTTGTCAAGAAAACCTGCTAATTTGTCTGACAATGCTTTGAGATAACTTGGAGCATACAAAGACATCAGATAAAGCTAAATAAGGGATAATAGTGTCACTCCAGCATAATAATAATTCAGATACATCCTCAATAGACATCAAATTACTACTCATGGGTTTGGCTGTAATAACGCTATGGCGCGCCTTTGTTGTCTTTGGTTCTGACATAAGTCTATATATTGACGAAGCCCAGTATTGGTACTGGTCACAAAATTTGGATTTTGGCTACTACTCAAAACCTCCTGTTATTGCACTAACGATTGCCGCGACTACGGCGTTGTTTGGTGATAGCGAGGCAGCCATTCGTTTAGGGAGCCTGTTGTTCTATCCACTGAGCAGCTTCTTAATTTACCTAATTGCCACGCGCTTATATTCATCTCGCGTTGGTTTAGTATCAGCTTTTATTTTCATATCCATGCCTGCGGTGAGCATCTCAAGCATTGTTATTTCTACAGATGTTCCTTTCTTTTTCTTTTGGTCATTAGGGATTTATACGGTGATACGCGCCCTAGAAAGTAACGATTGGAAATGGTGGCTGTTGCTGGGTGTTGCGGGTGGCTTAGGCATGCAAAGCAAATACACGATGGGTGTTTTTGTTTTTTCTATTGTCCTCTATCTACTTGCTAGCAAGCAATGGAAAACGTTTTTAAATATTAGACTCTGGGCTGCGGGTATTATAGCGGCACTTATTTGGCTGCCCAATCTCATCTGGAATGCCCAGCATAAATTCATCACCTTTCAACACACTTCCGAAATATCGGAAGGAACACAACAGCTTGTACATTGGGATGAATTATTAGAGTTTTTTGTAGGGCAGTTTGGGGTCTTTGGGGTTGTGAGCTTTTTTCTGTTGCTCTATATATCGTTACGCGTAAAGTTTCCTCATAAAATCTTATTACTTAGTTTTACATGGACATTCCTAGTTGTGATCTTTATGCAGGCATTGTCAGGAAGAGCAAACGCAAATTGGGCAGCACCTGCCTATGTCGCCGCTAGCATTATGGTTGCTATCTGGATTGTTCAATCTCAAAAAACCAAATGGTTAGTGGCTTTACTCTCTATTAACTTGTTATTCGGCGTACTTATTTATTACAGCCAAGCTATATTTAAAACCGTTGGTATTGAGCTAACAAGTAAAAATGATCTACATAAACGCTTGCGCGGTTGGCCTGAGATTGGGCAGCAGTTTTCTGCGATAAAGCAAGAATACCCTGATGCTATTATATTAGGAGAGGGAGATCGCACGATTCTAGCGCATTTACTTTATCAATCGCGCCCTGTGAGGGTCGCTACATGGAACCCTAGTGGTAAAATAAGGCATCATTTTGATCTGCATAATGATCTTGAGAAAATGAAGGATAAGCAGTTTTTGTTTGTCACTGAGAATGGCTTGTCTGATGAGATGAAAGCACACTTTAAAACATCACACTCTATTGGTATATTGCAAACCAAAATATACGCAGACTATCAATTACACTATCAGGTTTATTATTTGGATGGCTTTAAAGGGTATACAATACAGGTATCTAAGTAACTACTTTACTCCCAAACAAATTAACTCTTTAGCAAGCTGAAATAATTGCGCAATTTACGTTTAAACCGTTTGAAATAAGTTTTAGAGCGAACTTTTAATTGATTCTTCCAGCTATCTGTTCGCCATGCTTTATGAGGTGAGAACTTACCTTCTAAGTTTTGGCGTGTAGTTGCGCTAATATTAAACTGGTCTAGCTCTTCCTCTGCCACATCACCAAAACCTAGAAACCTATTTTCTTTATTCTCATTGTGGATAATGGACAGCCATAGTGGTTGACAAGCAATGGACTTAACCTTTTTTGCTTTACTCCAACTGCCATGACTTCGATTCCAGATTGTTTCAAAATCAGCTGAGCTTTCGATTAAGCTCACAAAGGGATTGTATAAATGCAGATGTTTTCCTAGTTTTACTTCTGGCTCAAGCTGTAGCGTTAAACCATTGATAAAATTTATCATTAAAAAATCTTGTTTAAGAAATTGCTTTTGTACAGTAGAAACATAGCTTTGGCTCAAACAATCATCATTATCTAAGCGTGAGGTAATCAAATAGGGCTGGTCTAATCGTTGCTGAATATTCTTTTTAATTTCAGACAAAAAAACATCCATTCCTTCTATATACAAAGGAACAAAAGTAGGGAAAGCTTTGGCTAGTCGCGCAACTACAGCACGGTATTTATCTAAAGTACTAACATCAAAAAAGACTAGCCATGTAAAGTTTTTTTCACGCTGAGCTAAGCATGATGCATAACAATATTTTTCAAATAATTCCAACCGATTGTCCATCCATTCATCGGTCAGCACTTTGGTATTGCCTTGCGTTTGATCCCAGCCTTTTTTGCGTAAATTAAACCGTGTGATAATAAAGTGTTGGAACATAGATGTATTCAGCCAAATAAGAATTAAATATTGATTAGCTCAGGGAAATGATCGCATAGAGACTGCCATTGAAGACGGTTTCTGTCTTCATCAATATTGCTACTGTTTAGAGAGACTTGTTGTGACCTAAAAATAGGCAGTGGTCGTGCTTTTTCGGAAGCGCAGATAACCTCTTTGCCATTTAAAAATGACATTGTTTTAAACCATAAATCATCCGCTTTTGGGCATAATCTCATATAAAGCTGCTCATCAAATATTTGATGAGTAAAAGTATTTTTAGGATAAAGCACACCACCATAACCAATCGCTAAGAAATTACTCTGCGTATGTTCATAACGTATGAACGGCCATGACTTGTAAGGCAGAAGCTCACTACTTTCCTCCCTTTTGATCAAGCGTCCTACTTGGGAAACAATCTTATTAGGATGCTCCAAATGACAATGATAGAGATGACCTAGCCAATTGGAAGGGTAAATCATATCGTCATCACAAGTCACAATAGTATCGTCTGTATATTCTTTAAGCGTGGGGAGCAACTTTCGATAAGAGCTAGTGCCATCACAATAACGAATGCTAAAAAACTCGCTTTGTAATTTAGTCAGCCGTTTTGGCAATTTATCTTTTAATGATTTATTCAACCATAGGATAATTAATTTAGGTGGTTTATCTTGATCTAAGAGGCTATTGATAACGATATCTAAAATTGATAAACGCGAAGGAATAGAGGTTAGACTAACAATCACAGGCAAGCGGGGTCGCTCTGATTTAGCACCTAGATAGCGCAAACGAATGCTATGAAATAGTGAAAATGGTATTTCTTTTACTTTCAAAAAAGTATCCTAATGATGACCAGGGCATTCTAAAGTAGATATTGTAAAGTAAGCCAACACGCCCTCTAAATTAGCTTATTGGATTACTGACAAGAGCTTGCTATTCTCTCGCTACATTTTCATCCATTCTATAGAAAATCTCGCAATTTAACAAAATTCTACTCTCAGCTTTTACAAAAAATGAATCAAAAAACATTCCAAAAAATAAATAGCTACGCCTTAATATTTGCTATTACAGTTATTCTTTTTTTAGCCTTGATAAG
The DNA here is from genome assembly GCA_015663245.1 of Leucothrix mucor. Lineage (GTDB taxonomy): Bacteria > Pseudomonadota > Gammaproteobacteria > Thiotrichales > Thiotrichaceae > JAGLBW01. The sequence continues at coordinate 2,791 of DQSN01000140.1, read as the reverse complement.
ACTAAGTAATTTATTCTTATTTGGAAATCTTAATGATATTCAACATAACGCATCATCATTGAATGACTTATTCATTGTTGGATTAAGGTTTGATCTACGTGTCGTAGGAACCGCATTATTACTCTTCGTTTATCTACCCTATATTTTCATCCTTTGGAAAAAGAATAAAGCAGCCTACTTAAGCTGGGTAAAGTTTATTCTGGGTAGCCTACTCGCTCTTGTGATAGCACTTTCTTTTATTGATATCGGCTATTTTGTGTTTTTTGGTACGGCTATTGATATATTAATATTTGGTCTTTTTGAGGATGATACTCAGGCTGTTATTGCTAGCGGACTCAGCGACCCTCGATTATTATTTATTGGCGCTCTTGCGCTAATTATCACCCTACTAATCATCTTTGCATACTTTAAAATAAGCAAAGCTTTTGCTCAGAAAACCCCCTCACTGCTTACCCCTCAATCATTATGGGCGTTAGTGTTTATTTTACCGCTTCTTGTTGTTGCAGCACGCGGCAGTATCGATACTTTTCCATTATCACAAAGACAATCTTCAATCAGTAATAATAGCTTTATCAACTCACTTACCCAAAATGCTGTTTTCCACCTGAAGTATGCCTACAAACATCGCAAAGCAAATAACTTCAATAAATCTCTCCAGCAAATATTAGCAGCAGCCCAAGTAAAAAGCTCCGATGAGCTAATGCAAAAATCTGGCTTTAATGCTGCCCTGCCACTGATACGACACACAACTAAAAATACATTTTTAGAAAAAAAGCCTCCTCATGTCATTTTCATTCTTATGGAAGGTTGGTCTGCGCATATTGCATTAAATGATTCGGTGGACAATCCTGTGTTAGGACAGTTTAAAAAACACAGTAAAGATGATTATTTCTTAACTCGCTTTTTTTCAAATAAATATGGCACTAATCCCACCATTGAAAACACCTTACTTAACACGCCTCTCACACCACTATCACAATCTAGCGCTTATAAAACGTCATTTTCGATGTCAAATATCAAGCCTTTCAAACAAAAGGGTTATCAAACATCTTTCATTAGTGGCGGGTATAGTTCATGGAGAAATCATGATGTATTTTGGCCAAAACAAGGATTTGATCGTTATATAGATCGCTCAGTTATCGAAGAACTCTACCAAGTTGAATCTGATAATCCTTGGGGCGTTTATGATGAGTATTTATTTAAATATCTGCAAAAAGACTTACTACAACAAAAAAAGCCCTCTTTAAGTTTTGTATTAACAACCAACAACCATCCTCCTGTGCGTTTACCGCAAGACTATGTAGCCCCTCAATTTGATGCTGAGAAATTTGGCTTTAAGGATAATTTAAAACATAAAGAAACGATGCTTTCTGCCTATCAGTATCAAACAAATGCATTAGGAGAGTTTCTTGATTGGCTTAAAGATAGCGACTTGAAAGATGATGTTATTGTGATTGCCACAGGTGATCACATTTTAAAAGGCTTTGCCGACTACAACAGTATTGAAAAGCAGTTTTTACGCTATGCTGTACCCGCTTATTTTTATATTCCTGAACAATACAATCAGTTTAGCAAACAAACAAAAGAAGCCGTTAATAACTTGATTGGCTCGCATGTCGATTTATTCCCAACCTTGTTTGAGCTATCACTATCAGATGCTCCTTATTACGCCTTTGGCACTGCTTTAATGAAAAAAAATAAGAGTGATGCTTATGGATGGATTGACCAAAAAGTATTTTTAGTTGATCAAGGTGTTATTGATGCAAAGACTAATAAGCTTTACCTTTGGAGCAAGCAAAACAAGTTTTTACTAAATACAAATGACAACGAACCTTCAATAAAGCATCGAGAAATAATAAAGCAGGAAAAATATCGGCGCTGGCTTAAAGAGTTATTACTACGAAAAGACGCATCTGCTGAATAAAGGTAATCAACGCTTGATCAAGCCGTACTTTGTCCATGTTGCCTTATTCTTTTTAACTGCTTTACGTATCCGTTTATTCTTTTCCCAGATCTCAGGCGAAGAATAGCCACGCTTATGGTCCAAATGTACGCAAACAGTGCTATAACGAATTTGCATTCCTTGTATGCCATTATTTTCCATGCGTTCGCCTAGTTCTCGGTCTAAACCACCGTATTGCATCCGTTCATCAAAACCATTTACTGCCAGTATATCTGCTTTAAAAGCCGAACTATTTGCGCCATTCCATGTTTCTTTGGTTGGCGTAAGAAAATTGAGTGCTTTTTGCTTAAATCCTGTTGCCGTTAGTTTTAAGAATTTACTATTTTTAGGCTGCCCCTTACTCATTAACCATTGTTGATCAAATATATCACCTGATTTAATATGATCCTCAGTAACTAACTCACTAATGGACATGGTTAATTTAAAATAGCCCGCTGAACAAAACCTTCCTTTTTTAGCATGTATTTTATGCACTGCAACCGTATCATTGCGAGGAATACAATCACCATCAGTAAACATCAAATAGCCACATGCCGTTGCTTGAACTGCCTTGTTTAAAATTTTAGTTTTTCTAAAACCTTCATCTTTATGCCAGATATGGAGGATTTTAAGTTTATTACGCACTCTAAACTTTTCGATAACAGCCGTCGTTTCGTCGCCCGAGCCATCATCGGCAATAATCACTTCAAAATTAGGGTCTGTTTGATTCTCATATCCCCATAAAACTTTCTCCAGCCAAGCGGGAGAATTGTAGGTGGTAATTATTACGCCAAACTTCATATTACATCTTCGCGGTTATTTAGTATTATCACAGCAACAAAAACTGCT
>DQSN01000160.1 GCA_015663245.1 Leucothrix mucor | reverse complement strand
CTGAGAGCCAAATGTTTTGTCACCTACGTTGTCATAAGGTTTAGCAAAGTCGAAGCTGTTATTAGCCGTATTAATTACTTGAGACTTAGTGCCTGTACGACGATCCCCGTTTACCATTGTGATGCTATAAGATTCTTTAAAGTTTAGTGCGCTGGAGTCTGATGATGTTACTGCGCCTACATTTTTCAGAGGAACTGCAATATCTTTACCATTAATACCCAAAGAAATACCTGCACCACCATTGCCGAGCATGTTCTTAAACTTAAATTGAAAGGAAATATCTTCGATCGAATCACCATTATTATCAATATGAAACTCATATAAAGCATCGGGTGACATACTAAAATAGTTTGGTCCACCATAAGCATCTTGTAGTGGGTTGTAGTTTGCAATTAAGGTCACATAACCTTCACGTCCTGATTCGTAACTACGAAACATATAAAAGTCTGTTGCGTCGACTTTAGGATTTCCAGTGATAAAAGGTGCTTCTCGGTGGCTTGATGCCATTGTTGTCGAGCAGGTCGCTGCTGTAATTGCGGCTAAAAGAAGTTTCTTAGTGAAATGTCGCATTGGTTTCCTCCATTTGCGTTGTTGTTGTGTGGAGGTTTACGCAGGCTAAGAAAAAACTAGATTCATTTATTTTTAATATTTATCGTAGAAAAAAGGAATAGGTTCTTGGGTCAGGCTTTTTTACGCCGTATCCAACGCCAAACTCCAAATACCAATAAACCTATCGGCAATAAAAACAAAAAGAAGATAGCGATACTATAAAGTTGCCAGTTAGGCATATCTAACTGAGTATCAGGTGCTAGTTTTGCTTTGATAACTAACAAGTGCTCATTAGCACTGAGCCAATTAAATAGATGCTCGGTGAGTTCTAAATTTCCGCCATAACCAATAAAACCATTGCGCATAAAGTTGCTGTCTCCAATGACGACGATGCGTTGTTGCTTGGATTCTTTATTTTCAGTTTTACGGCTCAGTGCAATACCTAAATTTACTGGACCTGCAATATCATTGCTGTCTTTATCAAATTGAATATTTTTAGATAGCTCGGTGGAATTGGTTTCTAACCAAACTTTATTAGAACTGCCGAGTATCGCATCAAAATCCCAGTTTGCTTTTTCTGATAAGTCACGCTGTATTAATGTTGCATAGGAGAATAAAGTTTGCCCTTGTTGCTGCTGCATGACTTCTGCTTCGCCATAACGCGTAACAGGAATAATGGTGGGGCTATTCACATCAATCAGCGGCTTATCATCAATACTAAGCAGTCGTCCTTGCGGGATATTAATCGCCAATATTTTTTGTAGCGCTTCTAAACCTGCGCTTTGATTGGGCTCTGCTAGCCAGAGTAAATTACCGCCTTGTTCGATATATTTTTGCAAAATATTTACTTCTTCTGGCAGATAAGCTTGTTTCGGCGCAGCAAGTATCACAAAGCTTATATTCTTAGGGATAGAACCTGTACTTAATAGGGTATGAGGTTGTAATTTAAAGCCCTTGGAACGTAATTCTGTGGCGATATTACTTAGTCCTGCGGAGCTATCGTCAAATAAATCGGCTTCTTTGTGCCCTTCTAAAAAAATCACTAAACGATCATCGCTACGTTGTAGACGTTGAATAGCATTAACTACGCTTTGTTCTGCAACTGAGCCTAATACTTCTGATTGCTCCCCTAACTTTAAAATAACTTGGCGCTGATTCTGTACACCATCCACTTTGGCACGCTCAGGGTTTAAATCAGGATTTATAATCTCTAGACTCACCTGTGCATTAAACTTTTGATATTTAGCCACTAACTCACGTATTTGTTGATGTAAATCGGCATCATCGGGGACATAGGCAATAAAACTTAAAGGCTTTTTTAAACTTTGTAGCAACTGTTGACTAGGCACACTCAATGTATTGCGATTGCCATGCGTGGCATCGAAACTGTAGCGATAGTTAATTGAAAACCATGCGGCAATACCTATAAGCACTAAAAATAATAGGGTGAATAAGAGGTTACTAAGCTTAAAAGCGGCGTTGTTATGTTTCATCATTAAGCCCCTAATCTTTGATTATCTAAACGACGGATCGTTAGCACTAAAAATAACAGGGTGAACAATAGGTAATAAATAATATCACTACTGTTGAGGATGCCATCTGTAAACGAAAAGAAATGGCTGATATGCGATAAATAAATGAAAAGCTCGCTAGCACTGGTGGTGCTAGTACCTGAGATATAAAGCACAATGAGCAATAATAAAAAACCAAAAGTGCTAACTGCCGCTATTATCGGCTGGGATGTTAAGGAGGAGATATAGAGACCAACAGTGGTAAAAGATGCTAGCAATAAAAACAACCCTAAAGCGGATGTGGCGATACGGCCGTAATCTAAATCTGTGCCTAAAAAGAGGGAGAGTGGCATTAGGCTAACCATCGCAACGACCAGTAAGATTAGCAATAACAAAGCCATGTATTTACCTAAAACTAACTGAGTAAAACTAAGTGGTGATGATATAAGGAGTGGCAGGGTTTTATTCATACGTTCTTCGGCAAAGCTACGCATAGTGAGTATAGGCATAACCACTAACATTATTACACCAGCCCAGAGATAAATACGTGAGACCACCACATCGGTCACGCCAAGTGAGAGTTCTTTGCCAACCCCCTCGGTTTGCACACCTGCAATAAAGCCATCAATTAGGAGCAGAAACATGAGAGCAAGAATAAACTGTAAAATAGCCAGAATGCTCCATGCCAGCGGTGAGTTGAAAAGACGCTTAAATTCAGTCCAGCCAATCAGAGAGATTTTACTCATGGCTTGCTCCTTGGCTGACTAAAGAAGTAAAAATACGCTCTAATGATGCACCTGCGGGGAGCTGATCATCACTGTAATTTTTTAGTGTCGCGAGGGTATCAATAAAGACTGTTTTACCTGCACTTATAATATGCACACGGTCACACACCGCCTCAACTTCTTGTAAGATATGCGTGGATAAAATAACACTATGATCTTTCGCAAGCTGGCTGATTAGGTTACGTATCTCTTGGATTTGGATAGGGTCTAAGCCGACAGTTGGCTCATCTAAAATAATTACCGCTGGTTCGTGAATAATCGCTTGAGCGATACCCACCCGTTGCTGGTAGCCCTTAGATAAATTGCCGATTAATCGCTGCTGCATCTTCTCTAAACCACAACGCTCAAGAACATTATCCAGTGCAGTTTTCACATCTTTTTTGGCAATATCATGTAAACGAGCACAATAGCTCAGGAACTCTACAACACGCATATCACTGTAAAGCGGCGGTGTTTCGGGTAAATAACCCAGTTGACGTTTTGCTGCGACTGCATTTTCTAGCAAGTTGATATTAGCGATGTTTACCGTGCCACTGCTCGGTGCAATATTGCCTGTGAGCATTTTCATAGTGGTCGATTTACCAGCACCATTTGGCCCAAGTAGTCCTAACACTTCACCTTTAAACAGATTGATGCTGACATCATTCACGGCATGATGCTTACCATAATAGCGATGTAAATGCTTAGCTTCTACGAGTAGCTCGCGCGACATTGTTTCCCCTTACTCTTCTCAAGAGAAGATGTATTATTTTTAGTATTTGTGAGAGCTTATTATTCCTAAACTTTAGCCCATTCGTTATTTTCACACCCTTTTTTAAAGGCTAGGAGGTCTATTGAAGACCTCATCTTTACAGTTCCGATAGATTAACATAATTCGCATTTAAGGTGCGGGCAAGCTGTTGTGCTTTGCCTAATTTTATCGCGGACTTCTCACAATCCAATACATACATCTCCACACCAAGATCATCCGTTAGTTGTAAGTGCTCTATATTTTCTCGGCTACGCCCATCCGTTATTAAAAATATCCTCTGCCTTTCTGCTGACTTCTTAGCTTGTCGATTTTGTATGTAGTCTTGTATTTCTAATAATGCATCCTTCAAAGGTGTGCCGCCCCCAGCCTGAATTGATACTAATAGTTTATCAATATCATAAGGCGCTTTACTGGCACTAAAAACCCATTCTATTTGCTGATTACCAAAACACAGCAAAGCCATCATCTCACGTTGCTGGTAAAAATATTCAGATAAGGATTTGATAATGGCTTTTGCTTCACTAAGCTGCTCACTCGCCAAGGTAGAGCCAGAAGTATCTAGGGCGATGATATTCAATACTGATATTGTTTTTCGTTGTTGATGGTAAAGAATATTACTGAGCTTACTTCTATTATCTGGGTGTAGCAATGTTGCTTGCCAGTTGATCTTATTTTGGGCTTTGCTATTACCTAAGACTTTATTTTCCAATCCCTGTGGATTGGTTTTTTTTCTATGGGAAAGAGTATTTTCTTTAAAATTCAGTGTTTTTTTTTCTGATGCAAATTATTGTCACGAGTGAATTTTGTTGGGTCTAATTTGCGACTTAACCCTATCGAAACATCCTCTACAGGCATGACTCCCCAATCGCCTTGTGATGATTGCGGCTCCTTATTATCTGTCGTGCTAGTTGTGGGGCTATCTGTTGCTTGTGGCTTATCTGCTTGGCTAGCCTTATCCATCTGCTCTTGTGTTAACTCATTTTGTCTATGCGCTAAAACAAAATGAGTAACGGCATCAACATCTTCTTCTCTAATATTTTTACCACCACGCATTGCCGCATGTGCTCTGGCGGCTCTAAATAAAGCTAAATCTGCTCTCACCCCTTCAACACCAGCTTGCAGGCATCGTTGGGCTATGTCTATTTTAATCTCAGCAGATGCTTTAACGTATTTTAAGATATGACTAGCATGGCGGACTAATTGTTTGCTGGCATTTTGCCGCTCTGTATATTGAGCATGGAACCCTATCGGATCTTGGTCAAATGCTAAACGAGATTCCACAATGTCTAAGCGATCATCCAAGTTAGGATTCTCGCTAATTTCAACATATAAGCCAAAGCGATCTAATAACTGCGGACGTAATGCGCCCTCTTCGGGGTTCATCGAACCAATTAAAATAAACTGTGCATCATGCTGGTGAGAAATACCATCGCGCTCGATATAATTAACACCTGATGCACTAACATCTAATAACAAGTCGACGAGATGGTCGGGTAGTAGGTTAATTTCATCAACATATAAAACACCCCGATGCGCTTTGGCAAATAAGCCAGGGGAAAATTCCATGATGTTGTTTTCTAATACCTGCTCTATATCGAGCGAGCCTAATAAACGATCTTCACTGACACCCAAAGGACAGTTTACAAAAGGCTTATTATCTAATAAATCTGCCAAGCTTCGTGCTAGCGTTGATTTAGCCGTGCCTCGCTTACCACTAATAAGCACACCACCCAAAGCGGGGTCACACGCAGATAGTAGTAATGCTGTCTTTAGCTGGTCTTGACCAATAATGGCAGAGAAGGGATATTGAAGTATGGGGTTACTGAGCATCTAGGTATTATAGACATTTTGCCAGAAATAAGAATAAATCAGGCATAAAAAAAGCACCTATAATAGGTGCTTTTCCAAACTAATCTGATAAAAGCTTATTGAGCCTTGCTAACCATATAATCAACAGTTGCTTTAACCTCATCATCAGATAATGCGAAGTTACCACCTTTAGGAGGCATCGCACCTTTACCTTTTAGAGCTGAGCTGTAGAGTGCATCTATTCCTGTTGCAATACGAGGAGCCCAAAGCTCTTTGTTACCAAGCAACGGGGAAGCAGCAACGCCTGTATCGTGACAAGCGAAACATGTCTTCTTATAAATAACTTCACCATCAATCTTAGGTGCTGTAGCAACTTTTTCTACCACTACAGGCGCTACTGGAACAACAACAGCTGTTTCAGGTTCACCTGCTGCTTCTTGTGGTGCAGCAGGAGAGCTTGGCTCTGCTGGGATCGAAGGTTGTGCTGGCTCTGTTGCTGGCTCAGGTTGAGCAGGAGCAACAGGAGTAGCCTCTTCTGTAGTCGCAGGTGTTGGAGCCGCTTCTACCTGTGGTGCAGCAGGTGCTTCTGCAGAAACTGCCATTTCCGTTTTTGCTGGTGCAACTTCTGCATCAGCCCCAGCTAGATCAAACCCTGCTTCTTTTGTCATATAGAGAATAGCCGCTTTTAACTCTTCATCAGAAAGTGTTGGATCACCCCCTCTAGGAGGCATAGCACCTCGACCATCAGTCGCTGTTTTAATTAAAGCTGGTAGACCATTAGCAACACGTGGCGCCCATTGTCCTTTATCTCCAAACTTAGGAGACCCTAAAACACCTGCGCCATGACAACTGGTACAAACTGCTTTATAAATTTCATCGCCTTTACGTGCAACCGTTGGCTTTGATTTGTCGATAGCGGTTACATTTCCGATTGGCTTTAAACTTGCATTTGCCACTGCCATTTCACGTGAGTTATCTTCAACACCTTTTACAGAATTGCGTGAGATAGTGCTTACTAGATTTGAAACTAATACAAAAACAGCGGCTCCTAAAATGAGAAGACCTAATACTAATGTAATAAGTGCAACGGGGTCTTTCTTTGGTTGATGGGCCATGAATTATCTCCTAATTTTCCTCTTGTAAATCACAAAGAGGCGCCAGTGTCTAAAATTAATGCGGGGATTATATGCGAAAACTCTTATAGACTCCACACCTATAAAGGGTGGGTTTTAGAGTATGCAAGAAACACATTTTATTCAAAGGGAATATCTATCAATTTTCAGGATCAACTTGCTACCTTATGAATTAATAGAGACCCCTATGTATAAAAGATCAATGACAGATTAACCCACAGCCGTTACAATCCAATCGAAATATATCGCACCCGTAGCTCAGCTGGATAGAGTGTCGGCCTCCGAAGCCGAAGGTCATGCGTTCGAATCGCATCGGGTGCGCCATTAAATCACTGTTTTTATAATCTATTAATATTTTATTGGCTCCTAAAAACAAGCCCGAAAATCCCCATAAGCTCGCTTTATAACCCCCAAGTCACACTCTGGCTTTGATGTAGATCAATAGATTAATTTCTTAGGGATATTTGAAACAAATATTCTAACTAATTCAAGCCCAAGCTAAGTTACATATCTAGCCCTAAATAAGCTCATTAGCACTACGACTAAATACTTATTTGACTAACAAATTCCTTGGGTTTCACCACTAAAATCGAACAATCAAGATCATCCATAATTTTTTCGGCTGTATTTCCTATAAAGAAGCCTAGTATTCCTGTACGCGACAGCATTCCCATAATGAGCAAATCAATAGACTGTTGTTCTACATATTGAGAAATAACAGCTGTTACATTGCCTTCAAGCACTACGGGTATCATCTCAGAGGTTTCACTAGGTACATCTGTCGCTAGTTTTTTCAGCTCACCAAGGCGCTCCGCAGTCACTTCATCATTAGCTTTCTTCACAATATTGATTAAGTGTATTTCTTGGGTGGATTTGTCTTTAAGTGATGTCGCAATATTTAGCAAACGATGGTTTAAGGTATCATTATGATCCACCACTTCTTCATCAAAATGCATACCAACCATAATCTTTCTTTCTTCGTCTGCTGCTGGCTTCACCGCCCAGACAGGGCAAGGGCATTGGCGCATTAATTCCACCATTGTGCTACCTAATATATGCTCTTTGGCTGTTTTTTCTTTACGGGTACTTGTTAGCAGCAAGTCATGCTCCCCTCTTAATACTTGCTTTACGATTTCTACAGAAGGAGTTCCCTCTGCCACTAAACAGGCAACCTTATTTGCAGTAGGAAAACCTTCCGCTATTCTCTCTAATTGTTCTGTAGCTCGCTTAAACAATACTTCCTGTTGTTTCTCCTCAGAAAGAACACTTTTTTCAGGGTCAAACGTTACTTTGGCAGTAACCGTAAATAAGGTGAAAGTAGCAGCTTCGTTCTCTTCTGCTATTGCAATCGCATGATCAATTTTTGCTTTTTCATCTTCAGTTTTAAAATCGACAGAGACGATAATATTGTTAAAAATTTTCATAATAAATCCCTTTGT
>DQSN01000231.1 GCA_015663245.1 Leucothrix mucor | reverse complement strand
TAGCATTATCTCTGGGTTTTCGTGAGGCTACATCAATGAGTTTAAAGCGAGCTTGATGCTTTTTATCAAAGCGAATAACGGTGGCGACTAGACCCCATTGTTGGTTGATAATTGTTTGTTGCTGTATTTGGGTGCGCGCATATTCATCAGAAAGATCACCCGCATAGCAAGGTAGTGCTGTTAAAATGGTAAAGTAGGGTAGCCAGAATTTCATCATAATCTCCTTTTTCATAGGTTCCTTAGGCCTCTATCAGCCCTAAGGAGCGGAGAAATATTAATGGTGAAATTAGGAGATTATGTGCAGGGATTAATGAGAATTTAATTAAAATGACCAATCAATCAAGCTACCCCATTCCATCTGAAATTATTTCTTATCAGCAGGAAATTAAACGTAGCAAGTTTTTTGCGTGGATTGCGCCTGTGGATTCTCCAGCTGCCGCAAAGCATTGGATACAATCAATAAAGAATGAGTACCCTGATGCGCGTCATGTTTGCTGGGCTTATATTGCGGGGGCGCCAAATACCGTATTGAAGTCTATGAGTGATGATGGTGAGCCCAGCGGAACAGCAGGTAAGCCGATGTTAAATGTGTTGGAGCATAGTGGTGTTGGTGATGTTGCAGCAGTTGTAGTGCGCTACTTTGGTGGGATTAAGCTAGGCACAGGAGGCTTGGCGCGAGCCTATTCTGGCTCGGTCAGTGAGGCGATGAAGCTACTTGAGTGTGTGATGAAAATCACAATGGAAAAATTGGTTCTGCACTTTCCTTATGCAGAGGAGGCGCAAGTTCGTTACTTGTTGTCAGATGAGAAGGGTGAAGTGTTAGAGGTGCAATACAGTAGCTTGGTTGACTTACATTGCAGTGTTCCTCTTGATAGTTTGGATAGTTTTAAACAACGGTTAAGTTTGGAGGTTGTGGTAGTAGCTCCCTGATTAATTTAGTCATTGTTTCCATAAAAAAATATGCTTGATTGACTGGTATTTATTCTCTTTGTTTGAATTTAAATCATTGTGATTATTTGCATAGATAGTCGTCTGTTTATTCGTGATAAGTGGTATTGAGAATTACCTCTAAATAAGGTCTTATAGGTGGGAAGTATAGTGTTTTTTATATTTTCTCAAGGACGAGAGGTCTAAATAAGATGATTTATAACAATAATTCGATGATGGAAGCTGATGCACTCGCAGGCTCGGCTAGTTCTGCTAACTCGGTGTTAGAAAAACCTAAACCAGAGGATGTGAGTGACTTTAGTAAAGCTCTATCTAATGGCTCCCAGCAAAGTGATCGCTCAAATGGTAGCGCGCCTATCGCAACTCAAGCTCAAGATGTGGGTAAATCAGGCGGGCAAATTACAGAAGCGCAATTGAAACAGTTACTAACGATGCTTTTAGAATTAATAGCTATGTTAGAAGACCCTGAAGGTAAGGCTAACGGGCAGTCTGGTGGTAAGCCTGAAGGCGGTAGTCCTACAGGAGGAGCGCCTGCAGGTGGCGGCGGATCTGGTTCAGGTAAAGTTGAAAATAATAAAGTGGTTGGTGATAATGTGTCGGCAGGTAATGGTGAAATTCCTAAACCTACTGAGCATATGCAGGGCTTTAATCTAGGCGACAAACAAGTAACGATTGGTGGTGACGGCTCAGCTAATGCAACAGAGGTACAGCAAACAAAACAAACGATGACTGATTTGTATGCGAATAGTCCTAGCTTTAGAAGTATGATTGATAGCTCCCCCAATGAGTCTTTTGAAATATCAGTTGGTAGGCGCAGTGATAATATGAGTTGGGGAAATGCGGATGGACGTGTTTTTATGAATATTAATAATATCACGCCTGGCTCTAGTGATAATTTTCAAGCATTGACGGCGCATGAACTTGCGCATGCAGGGGTGGATCAAAAACATGGCGCAGATATGGAGCGCTTTGAACAGGCTGTATCCCAAGAGGCTTAATCAAATATTCTTTAAACTCTTCTCTACTAAAAATCTTTGCAATATCGTGGCGATGAAAGGTAAAGGTTTTAGTAGTTTTATAATCACTAAAAATAATTAGCTGAACTCTAAAGTGCTGTGTGAGGTCTTGGTGGATCTTACACGGCTTTTTTGCGTGTGCGATAAAATTTATTTCTTTAGAATCAATTTAGGTTGTATGGTGTATGCTTTTTTTGCGACATACTGTATTAAAGATTTTAAGTAGTAGTGTTGAGGCTACTGGGTAATAAATATTTATTGTAATTGTTTTTAAGGGGAAGTACATGGGAAAGAAATTATTAGTGGGACTGGTATCGTCTGTTTTTTTATTAACTACAAGTAATCTACTTGCCTCGGCACCAGAGCAGGCTGCTGAGAAAGCTACGGCTCACTGGGGATATGAAGGTGCAGAGGGAGCTGAGCATTGGGGTAAGTTGTCGGCTGATTTTGCAACTTGTGAAACAGGACATAATCAATCACCTATCAATATTGAAGGTGCGGTAGATGCGAACCTAGCTTCTATTAAGTTCAAGTACAATATGCTGTCAGCAGGTGATATTATTAATAATGGTCATACTGTGCAGGTTAATATGTGGTCGGGTGGTGAGATAACGCTGGATAGTGAAAAATTTGTACTCAAACAATTCCATTTTCATACACCTAGTGAGAACACTATTAGTGGCAAAAGCTTTCCTTTAGAAGCGCATTTTGTACATCTTAATAAAGACAATCAAATTGCTGTAGTTGCAGTGATGTTTGAACCTGGTGAAGATGATGAGTTGATCGCCGCTTTATGGAAAAAAATTCCTTTGAAAGCAGGTGATTCGCATAAGCTAGATCCAAAAGCGCTAAAATCATTAGAATTTGAAGCAGATGTAAAAAGCTATTATCGTTTTAATGGTTCTTTGACCACGCCACCTTGTAGCGAAGGGGTTCGTTGGATAGTAATGAAGGCACGTCGTCATGTATCACAAGCCCAAGTGTTGAAATTTCAAGAAGCTTTGCCATCAGCAAATAATCGTCCAGTTCAGGCGTTAAATGCTCGTGTAATTGTTGAATAAATTTTATTGACTGTTTGCCCCTTTATTTTGGTAAAGAGGCAATCATTTTTTTCAAATCAAGCATCCGTTCGTGATGCTTGAAGTTTATTGTTTTCTTTCTTAATTATTATTCCTTGAACCTAAGGTGTAAGCCCTTTGTCGTAAATCAAAGCATATTTGGTAGGCGCGCCCATATAGTAGTTATGGCTGTTTGAAGATATATTGCTTTGAGTTGATCCCCTCTTGTGTTTCCAGTAGGGCATTAGTAGACTGCGGTTTATATAAAATGCATAGTGAATTGTATCTTTCTTGCCGTGGAGCAAGGTGTGTTATGTTTGGAATTATCTAAATAATAAAGAGTGGAGAATTTAATGTTACGTGGAAGTATGGTGGCTCTGATCACTCCTATGACAGGTGATGGTAATATTGATGAAGAGGCCTTAGAGGCTTTAGTTGAATTTCATCTGCAAAATCAAACTGATGTTATTGTGGCGATGGGGACGACGGGAGAGTCGGCAACTTTGTCACACAAGGAGCACCGTCATGTTGTGAAACGGGTAGTTGAATTGGTGAACGGCAATATTCCTGTAATGGCTGGAACAGGGTCAAATAATACCGCGGAAGCTTTAGAATTGACGGCGGCTGCAAAACAAGATGGTGCAGATGCTTGTTTATTGGTGACGCCTTACTATAATAAACCTACTCAAGAAGGACTTTATCAGCATTATAAGTTGATTGCAGAAAAGGTAGCGATACCTCAAGTGTTATATAATGTGCCTGGACGTACAGCTTGCGACCTATTGCCAGAAACCACGGCTCGTTTGGCGGGTCTTGATAATATTGTTGCGATTAAAGAGGCAACGGGTGATCTAGAGCGAGCACAAAAAACATTGGATCTCTGTGGTGATCAGCTTGATGTATTTAGTGGCGATGATGCGACGGCTATGGAGCTAATCTTGCTGGGCGGTAAAGGGAATATTTCTGTTACAGCTAACCTTGTGCCTCAGGCAATGCATGATATGTGTGTGGCTGCACTGGCAGGTGATCGTGTAAAAGCAGAAGCGATAAATAAGCCGCTAATGAGTTTGCACTCTAAGATATTTTTAGAGTCTAACCCAATCCCTGTTAAGTGGGCGCTATATAAAATGGGCTTTGGTAGTAAAGGTATTCGTTTACCTTTGACTGTATTTGCAGATGAATATCATGAAGAATTGCTAGAAGCGATGGAAGTTGCGGGAATAAATCACTAAATTAAAGTGGTTTAGATTAAGAATACGGATTGTTTTTAAGGCTTAATAATATGAAAAATATAATTGTTACAAGTTCGGTTCTGGCTTTGTTGTCTGGGTGTGCGGCGGTAGATAAGCTGACAGATACTACAGGTAGCATTAACTATAAGAATAGCAGTTCCGTAAAAACTCTCGAATTTCCACCAGATTTAACATCGCCAGAGTTTGATCATGCCTTTATAATGCCATCATCAGGAGGTGTTCGAGCTTCTACCATGCGAGATCGAACGTTTAGTTCTGATCGCAATGTGGATGTTTTGCCAGCATCAACGAATATGCGTATGGGTGGTAATGGGAATGTCCGTTGGTTAGATGTAGATGCTCCAGCAAATAGCTTGTGGTCTCAAATGCGTGACTTTTGGCGTTCTTTAGGGGTTGATGTTATTAGAGATGAGCCACGTATTGGTCTCATGGAGACTGAGTGGGCAGAAAATAGAGCTGGTTTACCTAATGATTGGCTGAGAAGTGCTTTGGGCTCTGTACTAAAGGGTATGTTTGATGCTGGAACACGAGATCAATTCCGTATTAGAGTGGAGCGACCATCTGCGAATAAGACGCGTATTTATCTTACGCACAAAGGCTCGGAGAAAATTGTTACTGAAACAGGGGTGGGTTGGGAGCTTCGTCCACCAAAGCATGAGTTAGAAGCAGAAATGCTAAATCGTCTGCAAGCTTTCTTGCAAGGTGATAAATATAGTGCGACTAAAAATACCAATGAGTCAGATCTATCTCAGTCATCTAGTCTAGTTTCGCTGGTTACTGAAGATGGTAGTTCTGTATTGCAAGTTCATGAGGCTTATAATAAGGCTTGGGTGCGTACGGGCATAATGCTAGAGCGTATGGGTCTGAGTGTAGAGTCACGCAAGCAGTCGCAGGGTATTTATGGAGTGCTTTATAATGGTGGTGAAGCAATAGAAAATAAAGGTGGTTTCTTCTCTCGTTTATTCAAAGGTAAGCAAACATTTTTAACCAAAGGTAGTGAATATCAAATTCACATTCGTGATGCGGGTCGTTTGTCTGAAGTTAAGGTGATGGATGAGGAGGGTGTTCCTTTGTCGGTAGCTGAGTCTCAAAAAATACTCTCTCGACTCAAGCAAGAGTTTGATCGCTAGTTGTTTGTAAGCTAGGTATGTTGCGATTTGCTTCTTTAGGGAGCGGTAGTAAAGGTAATGCTACGATTATTGAGTCAGGTAAAACGAGAATTTTACTGGATTGTGGCTTTTCAGTTGTGGAAACTGAGAGACGGCTGGCGAAGTTGGATCACTCTACATTGGATTCTTTAAGTGCCATTCTGGTTACGCATGAGCATTCTGATCATGTGAGTGGAGTGGGGCGTCTATCTCGGAAATATAATCTTCCTGTTTATGCTACAGCAGGTACTTATCAAAGCTGCAAAGATAATGATTTTTCCACTATTCTCTATATAAACCCAGATAAACCGTTTGAAATCGATGATCTCCATGTACAACCTTTCCCTGTACCGCATGATGCGCGGGAGCCTTGTCAGTTTGTATTTAGCGATGGTGCAGCGAAGTTGGGGATTCTAACGGATGTTGGTAGTGAAACACCTCATATCATCGAAACATTGCACGCATTGGATGCTCTTATGCTGGAGTGTAACTATGATGAGGCAATGTTGATGCAAGGTAGTTATCCATATAAGTTAAAGATGAGAGTTGCTGGAAATTATGGGCATTTGGATAATAGGCAGTCATCAGCTTTGTTAAAAAAATTAGACCAGTCAAAATTAAAACATCTTGTTGGCATGCATCTCAGCGAAAAAAACAATCGTATTGAATATGCTAATAGTGCGCTGTGTGAGGCTTTAGGGTGTGAGCAAGACTGGCTACTAATAGCGTCACAATCCGATGGTTTTGGGTGGCGAGAAATATAATTTCACTAGTTGCAAATAAAGCATTGACGGGGAGCAAAGTCTGTATATAATGCGCCGCTCACTCAGGCAGATGGGTCGCTTTTAAAGGGT
>DQSN01000107.1 GCA_015663245.1 Leucothrix mucor | reverse complement strand
TCGTGGGAATACTCACTTCACGAGGTTTTTCAACGTATGCTTTCAGCCACTCACAATACTCATCAGGCATCACTCCGTCATACAAAAAAAGAGTTAGATAGCTTGTCTCAGGCTTTCTCGGATAGCCCCATGAGTTTCTATTGATAAAATATTCAGGAACGCCCCCATACTTTGCTTTAAAACGATAAGCATCAAACACATTAGCTTCACCCACTACACTATTTTGATAGAGCACTTCAGAAATAACCTTTTGCTCTAAACTATCTAGCTTTTCCCAATGAGCTTTATGGTGCTGCTTACATTCCTTGTAAATATGCTCAAGAATATCGGCTTTACGCGTAGGCTTAAGACCTTTTGGTAAAAAGGGTAGGCGTTTTTTTAATTTATCGACAGTTAGCTCATTTAGTAATTCTTTAAAATTGCTCATTTTTAGTCATCTTTTGTTTACAGTATTACGAGAGGGTTTTACTTCTTATCTGTGCTTCTCAAGAAGTTGATCGCAACCAACACAGACTCTTTCCAAATAATCTCTTTTTCATCCACCATTGCCCATAGCTCTTCTAAACTCACCCATTTTTGATCAACGATAATATCGTCTTCATCAGGATTAGGAATGGGGTTTGCCATCAATTGAGGATTATTGGCAATGTAGTAGAAAATATTGACGGATGAGAATTTTTTATCAAACTGATGGTACAAAGACCATTCTTGAGCTTCCATTTTAATTTCTTCGGCTAACTCTTCTTTTGCAGTGTCTAAGCTATCCAAATGTGGTTTATCCATACCGCCTGAAACGAATTTCCACATTTCTGCATCTTGATCTTTACGATACTCTTTGATGATTAATATTTTTTCATTGTGATAGGGAAACACAATGACAATATCATTTCTCGCTTGACGCGGTTTTGAACACAGCTTTTTTATGGCGTTTTTAAACATAGATACTTACCCCAAGCCCAACATTGGCTTCAAATACTCACCCGTAAACGAGCCTTTAATCTCAGCCACCTCTTCTGGCGTACCCACAGCAATCACTTGCCCACCGCCACTACCGCCTTCTGGACCAAGATCGATAATCCAATCAGCCGTTTTGACGACATCAAGATTATGCTCGATGACAACCACGGTATTACCTTCATCACGCAAACGGTGCAGGACTTTTAGTAGTACATCCACATCGTGAAAATGCAGCCCTGTGGTGGGTTCATCAAGAATAAATAGGGTTTGTCCTGTGCTACGTTTGGAAAGCTCTTTACCCAGTTTCACCCGTTGTGCTTCGCCACCTGATAAGGTGGTCGCGTTTTGCCCTAGGGTGATATAAGACAAGCCAACATCCATAAGGGTTTGTAGTTTTCGATAGATATTAGGGATGGCACTAAAGAATTCGACGGCTTCTTCCACGGTCATATTTAGCACTTCGTAGATATTCTTACCTTTGTAACGTACATCCAAGGTTTCGCGGTTATAACGCTGACTATTACAAACATCACACGGCACATAAACATCGGGCAAGAAGTGCATTTCGACTTTAATTAATCCATCACCACGACAAGCTTCACAGCGCCCTCCTTTGACATTAAAGCTAAATCGTCCTGCGGTATAACCACGTGAACGTGCTTCGGCGGTTGAGGCAAACAAATCACGAATGGGAGTGAATACACCTGTGTAAGTCGCGGGATTAGAGCGTGGTGTGCGACCAATCGGAGCTTGATTTATATCCACGACTTTATCGATATTATCTAAACCTTCTATTTTTTTCACAGGTGATTTTTTCATCTCACTGCCATGTAAAAAATGCGCGACATTGGGATAGAGTGTGCGGTTAATAAGGGTTGATTTACCTGAGCCAGAAACGCCTGTCACGCAAGTCATTAGTCCAATAGGAATTTCTACGGTGACTGATTGCAAATTATTTCCTGTTGCGCCAATTAGTTTCAACATTTTCTTTTTATTGACGGGCGTTCGGCTGGCTGGAATTTCTATCTTACGCTTACCTGATAAGAACTGCCCTGTACTTGATTCTGGATTGTTGGCAACCTCTTCGGGAGTGCCTTGCGCGGTGATATGTCCACCGTGCTTACCTGCTCCTGGACCAATATCCACCACATAGTCTGCCATGCGAATAGCATCTTCATCATGCTCAACCACAATCACGGTATTGCCTAAATCACGCAGATGATTCAATGTTTTCAGTAATCGAGCATTATCACGTTGATGCAAACCTATGGATGGCTCATCCAATACATACATTACGCCCACTAAACCAGCACCTATTTGTGATGCTAGCCGTATGCGCTGTGCTTCACCGCCTGATAGGGTCTCAGAGCTACGGCTTAGAGTAAGATAATCCAAACCCACATTAACCAAAAACTCCAAGCGTAGACTAATCTCCCGCAAGATTTTATCTGCAATTTGTCCCTGCTTTCCTGTCAAATTAAGCTGCTCAAAAAACTGATAACTATCACCAATCGACATGCCTGTTATTTCAGGCAGATTTTTATCGGTGATAAAGACATTACGCGCCGATTCGTTCAGACGCATTCCCTCACAATCGGGGCATTCTTCTATCGACATGAATTTAGTGAGTTCTTCACGTACCGTATTGGAGTCGGTGTCTTTATAACGACGTTCCATATTATGAACGATACCTTCAAAGACGTGAGTGCGTTGGAAAGTTTGCCCTTTTTGACCAACATAGGTGAAGTCTATTTTCTTGCGTCCACTACCGTATAAGATGATCTTTTGAATTTTTTTCGGTAGTTTTTGATAAGGTGTTTCTACATTAAAATCATATTCTTTCGCTAACGAATCAATCATATGGAAATAGTAAGCATTACGTTTATCCCAGCCACGTATCGCACCGCCTGCTAGGCTTAGCTTGGGCTTGGATACCACACGTCCCACATCAAAAAACTGGTGTACACCCAAACCATCACAGGTCTGACACGCCCCATTTGGGCTATTAAAGGAGAACAAACGTGGCTCTAGCTCTTGCAGGGAATAGCCACAGAGAGAACAGGCGTAGTTTGCGGAGAACAGCAGCTCCTCTTCTTTGCTGGACTCATCCATCCATGCTATACGTGCTAATCCATCGGATAGGCGTAGCGTTGTCTCAAGGGACTCAGCTAAACGTAGTTGGAGGTCACTGCGTACTTTGAAACGATCCACGACTACTTCAATCGTATGTTTTTTGCGTAATTCTAGTGCTGGTACATCATCCAAGTCATATACCACACCATCCACACGTGCACGTAAAAATCCCTGTGCTTTAAAATCTTTGAATAGGTTTACATGCTCACCTTTACGATTACGCACCACGGGCGCTAACATCATCAGCTTACTGCCTTCTGGCAATGCCATCACCATATCAACCATTTGGCTGACAGTTTGCGCCTCAAGCTCTTGATGATGCGTAGGGCAAGTGGGCTGACCTGCGCGGGCGTATAGCAAACGCAGGTAATCATAAATTTCGGTAATCGTGCCAACCGTTGAACGCGGGTTGTGTGAGGTAGTTTTTTGCTCGATAGAGATTGCAGGCGAAAGTCCCTCGATATGATCTAAATCAGGCTTTTCCATTATCGATAAAAATTGCCGTGCATAAGCAGATAGTGACTCAACGTAACGACGCTGACCTTCAGCAAATATCGTATCAAAAGCTAGAGATGATTTGCCTGAGCCAGATAAACCTGTGATCACAATTAATTTATCACGCGGTAAATCTAAATCGATATTTTTAAGGTTATGAGTACGCGCACCACGTAGGCTGATTGTTTTCACAGAAGAAACTCGCTTAGAAAAAGGGGATGATAAACATCATTATTTAATTGTATTTACTCTATCCATAAACAATATCAATAATTATCAAGGATTACTTATGGTGGATGTTGTAATATGCCGTTTCATTGCCCCCCTTACAACCCGTAATTACGTTAAATTATAGCCATATGAATAGCCTCGAAAAACATACCGCATTATCACTAGCAGCAGTCTACGCTGTGCGAATGCTCGGCTTGTTTATGATAATGCCTGTTTTTTCGATTTACGCAAAAAGCATTCCTGATGCCACACCCTTTCTTATTGGTCTTGCGATTGGTATTTATGGTTTAAGCCAAGCTATATTGCAAATTCCTTTAGGTTTACTGTCCGATAAAATTGGACGAAAGCCCGTTATTGTTGGTGGCTTATTAGTCTTTGCAGCGGGCAGTGTGGTTGCCGCCCTCTCTACAGATTTAGAAAATATTATTATCGGCCGTGCGATTCAAGGCTCTGGCGCTATTGCTGCGGCAACAATGGCACTCGCCGCCGACCTTACCCGCGAAAATCATCGCGCAAAGGTTATGGCTATTATCGGCATGACCATTGGTGTGTCTTTTTCTGTGGCGATGATTATTGGCCCCATTATTAGTGAATGGGCAGGTTTAAGTGGTATTTTCTGGGTGACTACAGCCTTAGCATTTGTTGGTATTTTATTGATTTTATTTGTTGTGCCACAACCACCAACACTTCACTCCCACCGTGATGCAGGTATTATCAAAGGCTATTTAACCCCAGCCTTAAAAGACCCAACGCTACGACGCATGAATGTGGGCGTATTTATTTTACACCTAATCATGACGGCTAATTTCACTGTACTTCCATTGATTTTCAAAGATAATTTAGGCTTTTCACAAGTTGATCATTGGAAAATTTATCTACCCGTTTTAATGCTCTCTTTTGTACTCTCCGTACCTTTAATTATCCTTGCGGAAAAGTATCAAAAAATTAAATTACTGTTTGTATTATCAGTCAGTGCTTTAATTATTGCGCAGATAGCAATGGGCTTAATGAACGATATTACTCTCCCCTTACTAATCGCCTTCCTATTATTCTTTATTGGTTTCAATTTTTTAGAGGCCGTACAGCCTTCTTTGGTCGCCAAATACTCTAGCGTCAACACCAAAGGCACAGCGATGGGGATATTCTCAACATCACAATTTATGGGAATTTTTGTTGGTGGCACATTAGGCGGCATAGTGGTAACAATTTGGGAAATTCAAGGCGTAATGTACTTTGGTGCAATAATGGCGTTTATTTGGCTATTAGTTGCAATGGGTTTGCCACAGCCAAAATTTTATACCAATAAAATTTTCAAGCTCAATAAAGACGCTTTGTCTGATCCTACTGCGACCACTCAGCAGCTTAATCAAATTTTGGGAGTTAAAGAAAGTGCTATTTCTTTGGATGAAGGAGTCGTTTATTTGAAGATAGATAAAGATGAGTTTATTGAAGAATCACTGTCTAACTATACAGATAAGAGAAACCCTTGATCCTATCGAATAAGGTTAGATCGTGATTCGAGCGCAGCGAGAAGCCAGGAACTGAGGAACTGAACGGGGTCAGGTCTTGTTATCATGTGATATGTTGTTTCAAGACCTGACCCCACTCCAATTTAGCCATCAATGTTGGGGTTCCTGTCGTGACGCCAAGCTACTGCACCTTGCCCACAACAATAAAAAAGGTCTTTAAACTATCTTTTTTATCGTTGGGGACAGGTTTAGTTTATGTCACGCCTGATGGCGCTATCGCTTATCAGACCTACCGCGCTACCGCGCTGATCGCTTACGTAAACTTCACCGAGCTTAAACGAATAATGCAAAAGGCAAATCACTGTCCGCTACGCACAAGACGCACTTGCCTGCTGCCGTACTTAACGCCCGTATAGTCGTAGCCATAGTTGAAATCGACGTACCACGCGTAGTTACTATAGTAAGCAAACGGCGAAGACGACCAAACAACCGCTGAAGGGGTATTTGGAAAAACGCTTAAGTTAATCGCAGGAGAGTAGCATTTCAATTCAACAATAGAGCTAAGTTCCTTAATATTTGGCACACGCCAATCAGTTTCTCCAGCGAAAGCTTCTGCGGCACTCAATGCCCCTTTCCAAGTATAAAGGCTGGCGCTTCCTGCACATGTAGCACCATCCCACGTTTGCCCTTCACTACAGCGCTTCCAGATTAAATTCGTTTTACTATCAAGCACTGTGCCATCATGCTGATCGTTAAAGCGTTCAGTTGGGGTAGTTTCTGAAATACTGTCGTTACAGGTTTGAGCAAAACTATTTGTCAACAATAAACAAAGCGCGATACCTAAGGTGATTTTTCTAAACATAGTGCATTCCTTTAATTTCCGTAAATAAATTAATAATTAACAATAAATCCTTGTTACAACACGTCGTTTTAAGCCACCTTTAAGGTAGCCCTGCTCTCTTATAAGCAGCTGTGTAACATTTTCTTTAATTTTACATGACATTCTTTTAGGCAAAGGCTCAGGCAAGAAAATATCTGTCTGTGTGCCTCGCTGGCAACACAACTTTGCATAGGGGTAGTGTTTTTTAAAAAAGGCAATCTGGCTTTTATAACCCACAATTTGCCATGCTTTCGGCTCCCATCTAGCAATGATCCTTTCAGTGTCTATAATAAAAAGATACCTTAGCCAATTAAACTGTGCTAACAAGGCACGTAACAAACGATAAGCGTTAGCATGTTTAAAATGCCCTAGGTAGCTGGCAAGTGTAGCCTGTAGCTTTTTTATGACAACTTCATGCAATACCAATATTTTTTGTCCTTTTTTATTTGTTTTAAGTACCAGAGTTTCAAAGTAGCACAATCGCTCATAAAAACTATGCACCACTCTACGCCGAACTAAACGATAATAAGGCTTGGTGATATAACCTAAAAAATCAGCACCCACAGCAACGGGTTTTACCTGTGATTCTTCTTTTAAACGAAGGTGAAGCCTGCTTTGTAAAAATGTAATTATCTGTTTTTGCCACACAACAAGTTCATCCGCTGTTTTTGACAATAAAATAAAATCATCCACATAGCGCAAATAATATCGGCACTTTAATTGATGTTTTATAAATTGATCCAATTCATTCATATACACATTGGCAAAAAACTGGCTGGTTAAATTCCCAATAGGCAAGCCAACATTGTTGGGAGCATTTGCTAAACGTTTATGCGCAGGCACCTTTTTAAACTGCTTGTCTGAACCACGATAAAATACGTTATCGGTCGCATTATTTTTAAATAAATGGTGACATAAATCTCTTAACACTACTGCTTCATTGTTTTTAATTTTTTTTGTTTTACTGCTTTAGCCAAACGCTGTTGCAAAAGCTTGAATAAAAATTTTCTATCAATTGTATTAAAGAAGTTAGCAATATCCAGTTGCATAAAATAGCCCTGTGAACCAACACCCTGCATATACCCTTGCAGGCGTTTTACAGCTTGATGAATACCTTTTCCTTTGCGGTTTGAATACACATCATAAATAAATATCGGCTCATACAATGCTTCTAAACGGGGTACTAGCCAATGGTGTAACACACGGTCGGTAAAGTGTGCCGCATGAATCTCTCTTGCTTTGGGTTTTTCTACCATAAAACATAAAGAACGAGAAGGCACATAAACACCTGAATGCAAAGATTCTAAAAGATGATAGAGCCTATCAAGCAACTGCATTTCATATCGCTGCGCATTCACCGTATGCCGTTTTCTCTTTCGACAATCGGTATAGGCTTGATACAAACCTTGCAGTGTTATCACCTCATCCATGCCACTCTCCGCTACGCACAAGACGCACTTGTTTGTTGTTGTTCTTATTGTTCGTATTGTCGTTGCCATTGTTGAAATTGACGTTCCACGCGTTGTTACTATTGTTAGCATTCGGCGAAGACGACCAAACAACCGCATAAGCGACGAAGTTCGACCATAAAACACATCCTATCGGTAGTGCCTTAAGGGTTGGATTCATACGGCTTATTAAACCGTCTCGTCGCTGCACAGTGAACTCAGCACACGCTTTATAATATTTATAAAACTTCTGGCTGTAAATCCATCGCATCGTTTATGAACCTTCTCGTTTATCATATTTCTTTATTGTGCATTCTTTGTGGTGATAATCACCCAAAAGTGTTGGCATAATTGTGCCACATCTGCACCCTTCGACTCCGACTAATAACGTAGCTCCCTGAACAGAGTCGAAGGATGCGGGAAGCACGTTCTAAGCTTCAACCATGGTCGGTTACGTAAACTTCTCCGACCCTACATTACTTCCCACCGCTAATTTCCAACCAGAGGCTTGTTTTCCAATACTTCTTGCTAGACCCGCCAATCGTTCAAACTCTGCAAAATTTTGATAAACCTTTAGTTCTTTAGCTAAAAATAACTGTAGTTTAAAATCATCAACCATAAACACTAAACGACCCAAATAAGCCTTAATATTGGGCTTATCTAAAAAAGCTCTTTGAATTAAACGCACTATCTTAAAAGCTTGCTGACGTATTTCTGTACCCAAAGTATATTTATGATATCGAGGAAAGTGCTTTACCACCGTTTCAACCTCGATTAATAATCGCATGGCATCACGCCATATTGGCACACGTTTAAATTTCATAAGCAAAAAAGCAAATCACTGTCCGCTACGCACAAGACGCAC
>DQSN01000006.1 GCA_015663245.1 Leucothrix mucor | reverse complement strand
TCTTTAATAGAGATATTATTAGTGATGATTTGGTCGGCAAAGATGCCAGTAGAGTCATGCGAGTATCCCCTGCTATTAATGGCAAGCCCATTTTTGAAAGTAAAACAGAAATCGTATGGCTGCCTAAAAAACCGCTTACGCCATCAACAGAATATAAAATCAGCATCAAAGCAAATGGTCTAAAAGATGTGCCTCTATCTGCGGAGGATTATCAATTTTCTTTCCGTGTTGTACCAATGGAATATGAGATTAAGACAGACCCCTTATCTATTCCTGTCGGCGAAAAAGAACATATGGTGCTGAGTGGTCAGTTGCTAGTCTCTGATCGTGTTTTGCCCGATGATGTGCGCAAGGTACTTAAAGCAAATTATCATGGCAAGCCTGTTAACATTGAATGGCAGCATAGTGACAATGGCAAGCAACATCGCTTTACCCTCAAAGGCTTGAAACGTGACACTTTCGCCAGTGATATAACGCTCAGTTGGACAGGTGAATCTTTGGGGATAAAGACCACAGGTAGCAAAGATATTACCTTGCCTGCACTTAATGACTTCAAAATAATTGATCTACGCGTAAAACACTCTGATGGTGATAATGCCTATGTGCAAATTAACTTCTCTGACGAATTAGAGTCATCACAAAACCTGAATGGCTTAATTCAGCTCGAAAAGCAAAAATACAAAATACGTACGGAAGGCAATGTAATCAAACTCTATCCCAGCAAAAGCCTAAGTGGAAAACATAAGATAACAATCAATAAAGGCTTAAAGAGTGCGGCAGGTGGTATTTTAAGTGAGAGTAGTACAAAAGAAGTCACCTTCGACTCTCAAAAGCCACAGGTTCGCTTTGTTGGGTCAGGCTCCATTCTGCCTGAAACAGGTACTTTAGAGGTTCCTTTTGAAGCCGTTGGTATTGATAGTATCAAGGTGTCTGCTTTTGAAATTTATCCTGATAATATGGGGCAGTTTCTACAAGTTAATAACCTTAACGGTAAGGAAGAAACAGGACGTGTAGGACGTTTTTTATGGCAAAAAAATATCCCGCTTAGCTCAGCAGATGCTAACAAATGGAATCGTTATTCCTTTGATGTTACCGAGCTAATGAAAGACCATGAAGGTGGTTTAGTTCGCCTCAGCCTGCAAATAAACCGTAAACATTCCACCTACGCCTGTGGCAATAAAGCCAAGCCTGTAGAGATGCGTGAAACTCTCCTTAAAAACAGTGAAGACTATAAGGTTAAGCAGCCAAGTGGTTGGGATGGTATCAGTGATTATGCGGAAGAAGCGGGTGAGTATGATTATAGCTGGGAGCAACGTAACAACCCTTGCACCGACTCCTATTTCAGCTTCCACACAGATAAAACCAAAGTCAGCCATAACTTTATTGTTAGCAATATTGGTATTCTTGCCAAGCAAGATGCGCATGAAAAAATCAACATCATTACCACGGATTTAAAAACCGCCCAACCTCTAGCCAATGTTGATTTATCAATTCGCAACTATCAAGGTCAAGTGATTGCTAAAGGGCAAAGTGATGCACAAGGTTTTGCTTCACTCACCGTTTTATCAACCCCCTTTTTGTTGACCGCCACCAAAGGTAGGGATACCAGCTACCTCAAACTAAATGCCAAAACAGCACTCTCGGTTAGCCAGTTTAATACGGGTGGTGCAAAGGTGAAAAATGGTATCAAAGGCATGGTGTATGCCGAGCGTGGTGTATGGCGACCTGGTGATAATATTTATCTCACTTTTGTCTTAGAAGATAAGGACAATAAAATCCCTGATACTCACCCTGTGACTATGAAACTAATCGACCCCAGAGGTCGTATTGTTAAAACGCAAACCAGTAGTGATGCCATAGGTGGGTTTTATAGCTTTAAATTTAAAACTCATGAGAAAGCAGAAACGGGTAAATGGTTAGCCAAAGCATTTCTGGGTGGCAGTAGTTTTAGCAAATCTTTAATGATTGAGACTATCCGTCCGAATCGTCTGAAAGTAGAGCTAGATTTTGGCACAGATGTACTACATGGTTACCGCTCTTTACCTCCTGGAACACTATCGTCTCAATGGTTACATGGCGCAACGGCAAAAAATTTAAAAGCAGATATTTCAGTGCGCTTCAAAGCTAAGAAGACCAAATTTGATTCGCATACAGACTTTAATTTTGATGACCCAGTTCGCCGCCTCAATAGCGTCGATGAGCAACTCCTAAAAGGTCGTTTAGACTCAGCAGGTAACCTACGCTTTACCAAGTTTTTAGCTCCAAGCGATAAACCCGCAGGAAAACTACGCGCAACCTTCACCAGTCGTGTGTTTGAGCAAAGCGGGGCGTTTAGTATTAACCGTACTTCTTTGGATTATCATCCTTATAAAGAATATCTCGGTCTTAAACTTCCTAAAGGCGATGAAGCACGCGGCATGTTGTTAACAGATAAAAAACACTCTATCCGTATAGCCAGCCTTGATGCCGATGGCAAACCTGTTTCCATGGGAAAAGTACAAGTTACCCTGTATAAAATCAACTGGAAATGGTGGTGGGATAAATCCTCTGAGTCACTGGCTGAATATGATGATAGCCAGCACCACAGTAAACTTCAGCAAGATATTATCAGCACCGCAGATGGTCATGGTGTTTGGCAGTTTGAAATTAAATACCCTGAATGGGGGCGCTATTTAGTACGTGCCTGTGATCTTGATGGCGGACACTGCACGGGAAAAACGGTGTATATCGATTGGCCAGGGTGGGCAGGTAGAGCGCAAGAAGAAGGTAGTGGATCGGCAAGTCGCCTTAATTTCTTTGCGGATAAACCCGCCTATGTTGTAGGTGATACAGCAACTATCAAACTACCAAAAACGGCTCAAGGACGTGCCTTATTAAGTATTGAAACGGGTAGTCGAATTCTCAAACAAGAGTGGATTGAATTTACAGGTGAGCGTCGCAAGTTTGAATTAAACATCACTTCTGAAATGGCGCCAAATATCTATGTGCATATTACTTTGCTACAACCACATGATGACAAAGATAATGATCGCCCGTTACGACTCTACGGCATTATTCCCTTAGAAGTCGCAGACCCTAAAACCTACTTAAAACCTTTGTTAGAAGCGGATAATGAATGGCAGCCTGAATCTACTCAAACGGTAAAAATCAGTGAAGAGAATGGTAAAGCCATGAGTTATACCCTCGCAGTGGTTGATGAAGGCTTGCTTGGATTAACCAGCTTTAAAACCCCTGATTTACACCGCCACTTCTATAAAAAGGAAGCGTTGGGGATTAAAACGTGGGATTTGTACGACCAAGTTGTCGGTGCTTATAGCGGCAATCTGAATAAAATGATTGCACTAGGCGGTGGTGATGAAGCTGAGATAGATAATGATAGTGATAAAAAACGCCGCTTCCCTCCGATTGTGAAAGTGCTTGGTCCCTTCCATTTAGAGGCAGGCAAAACTGCGCAGCATGAAGTCACTTTACCTCCTTATATAGGAGCGGTTCGTGTGATGTTAGTCGCAGGCGAAAAAGGTGCTTATGGCAAAAGTAATCAATCCATCTTTGTACGCCAGCCTTTAATAATGCAAGCAACTATGCCTCGCGTGCTGGGACCAAATGAAGAAGTTAGCGTACCTTTATCACTGTTCGCAACAGAAGAGTCGATTAAAAAGGTGAAATTAGAAGTGATCGTTGATGATTTCTTTACGGTTGTTGGCGAGCAAAGTACACAAATCACCTTTGATAAAACAGGTGAAAAACTAGGTTTATTGCGTCTTCGCACTAACAATAAATCAGGTAAAGGTCATGTACAGTTTATCGCCACTAGTGGCGAGCATAAAACGACGGCCGATATTTATATTGATATACGCCAAGCCAATCAAGAAACTACGCGTGTTGTCACCAGTGTTATCGAGCCAGGTGATACATGGGTGCAACAAGTCACCCCGCATGGCATTGATGGCAGTAACCAAGCCACATTAGAGCTATCGTCTGTGCCATCGTTGAATATGGAGAAGCATCTTGGCTATTTAGTACGTTATCCGCATGGATGCTTGGAGCAAACTACCTCCTCCGTTTTCCCGCAGCTCTATCTATCGAAAGTCATGCAGTTGAACAATGAGCAACAAAAGAAAGTTGAGCATCATATAAAACGTGCTATCGAACGCTTACGTGGCTTTCAGTTGGCGACGGGCAACTTTAGTTATTGGCCAAATAGCAATGATAGTAATGAGTGGGCTAGTATTTATGCAGGGCATTTTTTAATTGAAGCACAAAAGCTTGGCTACCTTCTTCCTGCCGAACTGCTTTCAGACTGGTTAACCTATCAAGCCGATGCCGCCCAGCGTTGGTTAGCAGGCAGCCATACTTACTCGCAAACACAAGCTTATCGACTTTACACCTTGGCGTTAGCTAGTAAACCACAAATGGGTGCGATGAACCGCTTGCGTGAGTCAGGAAAAATGAGCAAAAAAGCCCGTTGGATGTTAGCGTCTGCTTATCAAGTCGCAGGTCAAACTACGGCAGCTAATAGCGTGATCGAAGGCTTGGTGTCGATAAGCAATCAACCCACGGTCAATACACCCGAAACCTTTAGCTCCAAATTGGGTGATTTAGGTTTGCAACTCTCAAACCTTGTAGCATTAAACAAAAAGAAAGATGCTAATCTGCTGGTCGAGAAAATATCATCCGAGTTAAACCGAGATGCCTTCCAAAGCACACAAGGCTTATCGTGGGCATTGATGGGTATATCGCGTTATCTAGCGGGAGATACCAGTTACTTTAGCGCCAACTTTACGGTAAATGATAAAGACGCCAAGGTAATCACAAGTAATACGCCATTTTCGCAACAGTCGCTCGGCAATCTAGAAAAAAAGGGAGCGACCTTAGAGGTATCTAATACCAGCGGTAGCAAGCTTTTTGCCAGTATTATTTCCCGTGGTATACCTGAGGCAGGTGATGAAAAGGCTCAAACCAGTGGTTTAAAGCTCCGCGTTAGTTACAGCAACATCGTGGATAAGACAGAGTTAGATCTAAGTGAAAATGCAGAGATCATTCAGGGAAGTGACATTGCAGTGACAATTGATATTAGCAATACCACCGATAGAAAGGTTGATAATATCGCTTTAACTTTACCTGTTGCTGCGGGTTGGGAAATTCATAATGCGAACTACTCCCTAAAAAGTGATAAAAATGCAGGGCATAAAACTGTTAATCAGTTCGACCATCAAGATGTTAGAGACGATAGAATCTATACTTACTTTGCTTTGGACGCCAAACAAAGCAAGACCTTTAGAATCTTGATTAACGCGTCTTACCTAGGACATTACTACCTTCCCGCAATAACGGCTGGAGCAATGTATGACGGTAAACTGCAAGCTCGTCAGAAAGGGCGATGGATAAATATCCGTAAAGCCAAGCCAAGCAAGGCGGAATCATCAACTGAACAAGAAGCTAAATCAGAAATTGCAGAAAAAATAGAGCACGCTGTTAGTGTGAAAAAAGCGTGGCTCTATAGCTCACCTAAAGAGGATGATATCAGTAAGCAATATCTTATCGAAGGCGATAAATTTACCATCCTAGAAGAAAGGACTGAGGCAGGCAAAGACTGGTATCTTATTCGTTTTATCGGCGTAAAAATTGTTGAAAAATGGATTGTAGCAAGCGAGACTAAAGCAATTGAAAAACAACAAGATAAGTAGAGGTCTTGATTTCTACAAGAGGCTCCCATATCTCTTAGTAGTTGACCGCATTGCTAATAAGGGTTCTATTATTAGCATGAACGAGGTGATATTCTCAGCGGTATAAATAACTTATAGATTAGGGTGAATTAAAAATGGAAATCGAAGTAGACGGCAAAACAATCCAATTAAGTGAAGCAGGTTGGATGGAAGACCTTTCTGAATGGACAGAAGAGATTGCCAAGAAAATAGCAGCAGATGTTGAGCAATGTGAGCTAACGGATGAGAGTTGGGATATTATCAACCTTACACGTGAAATGTTTGAAGAGAACGGTCAAGTTGCTGAGCCACGTAAATTTATGAAAGCGATGAAAGCTAAATTTGGTAAAGACCGTTCAAGCAATAAATATATATTCTCTCTATTTCCAAAAGGCGGATTAATTAAATCAGCAAATAAAATTGCTGGTTTGCCACGTCCTAAAGGATGTAGCTAAGTTGTAATAATTTAGATAAAGGCCGTTATTCTTATTTGAATAGCGGCTTTTTTTATGGGATTAATAGTTCTATGCTAGCGACTAAAATCAGTCGGCTTTTCTATTTCATACAATGCCTCAGAAATATCTTCTAGTTTTTTATTGATAACAACTTCGGCATCTAATAAACCTTGATTGTAATAAAACGCAGCAATATTTTCAGAGAAAAAATCTAATAAAAATTCTGCATCAAACGAACCAATCTCTTGGTCTAGCTCATCGTTAAAATAGAGCTGTAGTTTTTTCACAATCAGATTTTTTTGTTCTGTATCAAGCTTTATCTCACTCATTCCACTACATCCCCTATTATGCTTTAGTCCTAGCAATCAACGGCTTCATTGCTGTCAGCAAGCTACCAAATAAACTCTCATTTTGCTTTTCTTCAGCCGCTAATAATTGCTTCATGTGTTCACGTTGAGTAGGTTTCTCAAAACACGCAGGGCAATTCTCAATGATCACAGGTAAATTTTCCTGTTCTGCATAAGCACGTGTTTGGCGCTCACGAACATAAACCAGTGGACGAATTAAACGTAAATCACCATCTTTAATCGTGTAATTAGCTTTCATGGTTTTGAGTTGTCCGCCATGAAAGGCCGACATTAAAAAGCTTTCTGCTAGATCATCTAAATGTTGCGCCAAAGCAATGACATTGTAGTTGTGTTTACGCGCCGTTGCATAAATAGTGCCACGTTTCATACGCGCACAAAAAGCACAATAAGAATCACCTTGCATATGTTCTTCTGCCATTTCCATAATGGGTTCTTTGCAGAAAAAATATTCAATACCCAATGATTTCATATAAGGAATTAAAGGCGAGGGATCGAAGGTTCCTGTTTGCGGATCAATTGTAACTGCTGCTATCTCAAACTTTATCGGTGCTACACGTTGAAAGTGGATCAATAAATGGAGCAAAGCGAGAGAGTCTTTACCGCCTGACAAGCCCAATAACACACGATCACCCTCATTAATCATTTGATGATCAATAAGAGCTTTACCTGTTTGGCGCAGGATATTCTTTTTAGCTTTCTTCGCTAGTTGTGATGAGGTCTCTGTCATTGCATTTGCGTGAAATAGAAAGTGGCGATTGCGAGTGCAATACCAGCAATTGTATTAAGATGAGCAGAGAAATTAAGAAAAGATGATGCCGATTTTGAAATAACAGGCTTATCTTCTTTCAATTTTTCGGTGAGACTCGGTAGAAACTTATAAGCAAGCTTTAAAATAAACCCATCTAAAATCAAGAAAGCTGCAATAGAGTACAGAACCCAGCTATTTTCTGGATTTTGGATGAAGTTGAGGCTGGTGTTGATAAAATCCATAATAATTTTTTACTGTTATGTAGCCCATATGAAGTTTACAAAATATGGGCTACATGCGGTATTACCTAGAAGCTGGAATGTCTTTAAGTGAAGTCGTAACATCAAGATTCTGCGCGCGATGACGCATGACATGATCCATAATCGTAATCGCTAACATGGCTTCACAAATTGGTGTTGCACGAATTCCTACACAAGGATCATGGCGACCTTTAGTAATTACCTCTACAGGTTCACCATCAAGGTTTACTGTTTTACCAGGAAGACGCATGCTAGAGGTTGGTTTGAAAGCCGTATGCACGATTAAATCTTGTCCAGAAGTAATGCCACCTAATGTACCACCCGCCTGATTACCATCAAATCCATCGATATAAATTTCATCACGATGTTCGGTGCCTTTTTGCTCGACGCAAGCAAAACCTGCGCCAATTTCTACCCCTTTAGAAGCATTAATACTCATCATTGAGTGGGCAATATCAGCATCAATACGGTCAAAAATAGGCTCACCTAACCCTGGTGGAATATTGGAGGCAACCAC
Organism: Leucothrix mucor; assembly: GCA_015663245.1. Lineage (GTDB taxonomy): Bacteria > Pseudomonadota > Gammaproteobacteria > Thiotrichales > Thiotrichaceae > JAGLBW01. Next base: position 5,965 of record DQSN01000006.1, on the reverse strand, counting down.
GGTTATTTTTGCACCAACCGAATTACCTTCTTTACGCAAGGCATCCATATAGCTTTCCATTTCAGGAACTTTGCTGGCATCAGGGCAGAAAAAGGGGTTGTTTCTAATCTCATTCCAGTCATGTGACTCTGCTTTAATCGGGCCTAGTTGCGAGAGATAGCCGCGAATTTCAATACCATGTTTCTCAAAGAGATATTTTTTAGCAATCGCGCCAGCAGCAACGCGCATCGCTGTTTCGCGTGCCGATGAACGACCACCTCCACGGTAATCACGAAAACCATATTTTTTGTAATAGGTGTAATCGGCATGACCTGGGCGAAAACGATCCATAATATCTGAGTAATCTTTTGAGCGTTGGTCTACATTATTAATAATCAGGGCAATCGGTGTGCCTGTGGTTTTACCTTCAAAGATGCCTGATAAAATTTGCACTTCATCGGGTTCACGACGTTGCGTGGTGTGGCGGCTAGTACCTGGTTTGCGTAAATCCAAGTCGCCTTGAATATCGAGTTCTGAGATCTCTAAACCAGAAGGGCAACCATCAATAATACAACCGATTGCAGGGCCGTGACTCTCACCAAAAGAGGTCACTGTGAATAATTTTCCGTAGCTATTTCCTGACATAATGTGACTTTACCATGAGCTATCGCTCTTAAATTTATCGTAATAATTTTTGCAACTAGAATGCATTATGACACGTTATAATTAAATATTTAGTCCCAAGTAATAATTTCCATAAGAGCTATTTTAATGAAAATAATAATTCAACGTGTCTTGGTATTTGCATTGTTAGTGTTTACAACAAGCATGAGTGCAAATGAACTAAAAAACAATGCCTCGCCCTATTTAGCCATGCACGGTGATGACCCTGTTAACTGGATGCCGTGGGGTAAAGCAGCACTGGATAAAGCAAAAAAGGAAAATAAAATCATCCTAGTATCCATAGGTTATTTCTCCTGCCACTGGTGTCATGTGATGCAGCGCGAGAGTTATAAAAGCAAAATGATTGCAGGCTTGCTTAACAAAGATTATATCTCAGTAAAAGTTGATCGTGAGTTAAACCCTGTTTTAGATAAGCGATTGATTGAGTTTGTACAGATTACCAATGGCACCGCAGGTTGGCCGCTCAATGTGTTTTTGACCCCCGATGCCTATCCGCTAGTGGGTGCAACCTATATGCCACGCGATAATTTTGCCACTGTACTAAAGCGTTTGCAGACGCGTTGGAGCAAAGACTCGCAAACCTTGGGCGACATGGCGAAAAATCGTAATGATACGCTCACCACTATGCTAGAAACGCAGGAGCGAACCAGCTCCAACAACAATATTTCCAAAGCCTCCAAGCTCTTGCTTAAAACTACTATGGAAAGTGCTGATACTCTACAAGGTGGTTTTGGTAATCGTAAATTCCCCTCAACACCACAGTTATCTGCTTTGCTTGCTATTAATGAAAAGAAAAAAGACAAAGAGTTGGATGATTTTTTACAGCTCACCCTAAATCAAATGGCGCGTAAAGGTTTGCATGATGATGTTGGTGGTGGTTTTTATCGCTACACTGTTGATCCTGCTTGGGAAACGCCACACTTTGAAAAAATGCTCTATACCAATGCCTTAATGCCTATCTTATATTTTGCGGCAGCAGAGCGTTATAACAATGCAGAATACCGTCAACTGGCGCTGGAAACCTTACGCTTCACCACTGACTCCATGCGTGGTAAAAGTAATGCCTATATTTCTAGTTTATCGGCAGTGGATGATAAAAATGAAGAAGGTGGTTTTTACCTATGGACACGCGATGAGCTAAGTAAAATTCTGAATAAAAAGGAGTTAGACCTAGCCTTTAAAGTATGGAATTTAGATCAAGCCAATGAGCTACCAGCAGGCAATTTGCCCCGTAGAGAAGACTCGCTTGATGTGATTGCCAAAAAACTTGGCAAGCCCCTAAAGCTATTTGAAACCGAACTTGATGATTTAAGGCATAAGCTCAAAGCCCATCGAAACAAACATCGAGGACTTCCGCGAGATACTAAGTTACTAGCTTCACAAAATGGCATGTTGCTGGCGGCATTCGCTAAAGGCTCTAGTTATGATCCCTCGCTACAAGTTTATGGTGATAAATTAGCAGTATTTCTAGAAAGCCTTTGGAATGGTAAAATACTACGACGCTCAGCCGCAGATGCAACGCAAGGAACGCTTGATAGTTACGCCGCCGCCGCGTGGGGGTTATTGTCATGGGGGAAATCCACAGGCGACAAAAAAGCCACGCAAACAGGTTTGAGCATCGCTAAAAAAGCATGGCAGATATTCTATAAAGATGGTGTGTGGGTCGAAAATACTAACAGCTTATTGCCACAAGGAACTAAGTTAAGTCACTTGCAAGATGGTGCGATTCCATCAGCAGAATATTTTTTATTAGAAGCCAGTCGTTTAAGTGATGATGCTAACTTGCGTAAAAATATTCATGAGGTGCTGAATAACTCCACTCGTTCGGTTGAGGTTGACCCTTATGCCTATGCCTCGATTATTGCATTTGCAGTTGGGTATCGTTAGTGCTGTAGTTTGGTGTTGAGACTTTTTTTGTTACGAGGCTCCCGCCTCGTAATACAGTCTAGGTGGCTCTGCCACCTGATTAACTACAAAATAAATAATACAATCTAGACGGCAGAGCCGACAAGACTGAGTTACGTGGTGGAGCCACGTAACCAGTGAGACATTTTTAAATTAACTTTTTCACTTGGATTCATTGGTTCTAAAACAAACCACCAAATGCATCTTTCAACTTATTCTTAACTTCATCTTCAAGCTTCTTTTTAACATCCTCAGTTACATTTTCGGTGGCTTCTTTGGCTTTATCTCCCAGAGCACCTTTTAGCTTATCGTTTAACTTGTTTTGTAATTTCTCCTGTTCTGCTTTCAGTCTATCTTGTAATAATTTTTTGGCTTTCGTTTCCTCATTTACCAAGCGTTGTTTCAATTTGTCTTGCTCTGCTTTTAGGCGTTGTTGTGCTTGTTGTTTTTTCACTTGCAGTTTTTGTAGCTCGGCTTGTTTGCGGGCTTCTAATTGTTGGATAGCTTTTGCTTTAGCGTCTAGCAGTTTCTTTTTAATCTCTGCCTTTTTCTTGTCTAGATCGCCTTTGAGAAGGGCTTTGGCTAATACATCTAGCTCTATCTCGTATTTCAATTTATCAAAAGGTCCATGTATATGCAGGGGGGCAAAGTATTTATTGCCTTTATCTTTCGATCTTAAACGTAACTTTAAATCCAGCTCATTTTTAACAATATTGATGTTACCTTTACCGCTAATTAAAAAATGAGGTGCGAGCAGTTGAATATTGTCGGTGCTAAATACACCTTTATTGGCTTGCCAATCGCCACCTAATTTGGTGAATGTAACGACTTTTTTACCTTCTGCATTGGTCTTCTTTTTCTCAAAGAGGTTGATGGCTAATTCAACTTTTTTAGCTAAATTAGAATCACGAATCGTACCTTCTCTAAACTCAATATCTGCCTTGCCATTTAGGCTTTGTTTTAGTGTTGCCAAGGTGTTACCGCGTGTGGTGAGGCTAGTATTTAAATAAACACCACCTGAAACATAGCGGTCTTGAAAAAATTGCATCAATACATTTTCAGAGCGAACTTGCTGGATTTTGTGATTCATTTTAATCACAGGGATATTGCCCGTTACATTGATGTTTAAGTTGCCATTGTATGCGCCTTTGAAGGCTTTAAAGCTCAGAGGTTTGGCATTGATAATACCGTTGTTAGCATTGATACTGGCATGTAGTTGTGTAAGATCAATATCATCAAAGCGTAATTTAGAGATAGCAATCGTACCATTAAGATTCAGCTTCTTGAGTAATTCGACAGGCAGTAGTTTGTCATTCGGATTACTTTTCTTGGCTACTTTAGGATCAACGGGCGCGAGATAGTCATCAATCACTATTTGGTTAATCTTTAAATTAGTTTTAATCGCAGGTGCTTTAAAGTTAGCAATCGAGAAATCACCTGTAATTTTAGATTGATCGATACTGAGATTTAAACCACGAATATTCGCACTGTTTGGAGTTGCACGTATATTAAAACTCGCCTGAGTTTTGCCAAACATATTTGCTTTGCTGCTTGTGGGTAATTTAACCCCTAAGACAGTGAGTAGTTGCTTGAGATTAAACTGATTGGTTTTAAAATTCCCCGTAATACTAGCTTGCGGTGATAACTGGGTGAGTTTGGCATTGCCTGTCAGTTTTGCACCTGCCACTTCGAGGATGATATTTGCTAACTGGGCAGTGCCTTTGTTGCTCTTGAGGTTTATGTCAACATTGCCTTGGCTGCTGTGATGCAGTTTACCGCCAGGAATAATGCCGCCATTAATGTTAACGCTAACACTCATTCCCGTGAGTTTGAGATGTTGATTTTTCACATTGGCACTGAAGTTGGGGCTATTGAGTTGGGCCGATAAATGACCGCCTGATAAAGCTTCTCCTTGTAATGTAGTTTTAATTTTAGCGTTCTTTAGGCTGATTTGTTGCTGCTTAATTTGGGCGCTTAAATCACCTGTCATCGTGGCTTTGAGCTTGCCTATTTTTGGTAGATTACGTGCCTCGGCGAGTAAATCCATCGTACTGATAGTGAGTAATAATGAATTAATATCAAAACCCAAGTTGCCACTTAACTTAATGCCTGCGTCTCCAATATCAGGTATTTTCATTGCCTTGGCGGTCAGCTTTACGCCATTAATTTTGATGATTGAATTTTTTAGATTCGCCTGCACATCACCTTCCATTTGTGCGTTTGCATTGCCTGCTCCCTTAATGACTTTGTTCGCGCTGGCATCAAGTTTCATCGCTTTAATATTGAGTAATTGCTTGTCTAAATCAAAACGAGCATCACCGTGTATTTTCGCAGTAGCACTACTGCCATTAGCAATGACTTGTTGCGACTCCGTGTTGAGTTGCATTGCGGCGACATGCAGCTGTTTAGTTTTAAGGTTAAGGGTAGTATTGCCTGTGATATTAGCTTTGAGCGTTGCGCCAGTTTGTGGAAAATCCGTAATACTCGTTTGTAAACTCATGCCCGTGAGCTGAAATAACTGTTGCTCAAGATTGATTTTGGCAGTACCTGCAAGGTTCGCCTGTAAGTTGCCTGTCTTTAATAGGTTACTACTAGCAATAAAGAGTTTTAAACCCGCAATATTGATGAGCTTGCTGCTGCCATCAATATCACCTGATAATTTAATTTGAGATGCAGGAAGCCCCGTGAGTTTGGCGCTGATCTGAGTTTTAGCCAGATTAAAGTGAGTATTGTTTTGCGATAAAGTGAGCGTAGTGGATAAATCACCTGTAACACTCAAGGCGGGTGATTTTTGTTTTAACATGCCATCTAAATTAATATCAATCGGCTTGCCTGCCCGAAAAATCCCTGTGTTTAGCTTAAGTGATGATATTTGAATGTCTTGCTTGGTAGCATCATCTCGCCAATGAATATTGGCATTGTTTAGCTCAACACCTGCAATCGAAAGATTTTTTAGTAAATTCTCGATGAATTGGCTAGGTGTTTTTGCTTTGCTGTTAGTGCTCCCCGCAAAAGAGTCCCAGTTACTACTACCATCCGTTTTTTTGTGTAAATCTAGCTGCAAACCATCCAAGTGTATTTTTTCTATCACTAATGATTTTTTAAGCAGCGGCATCAACTGCACCCCCATTTTGGCAGACTTTACTGTAGCAAAGGGAGTGGAGCCAAAACCTGAGGCATTGCTAAGACTTGCTGCACCTAAATTAAGCGCAATATTGGGATAAACCGACAGGCTAATATCACCATTAAGTTGTAAATCACGCCCTGTATTTTTTTTAACTAATTGGCTTATCTGCGTTTTATAACGGTTAGCATCAAAAGTTGCGACAAAAAATGCAGTAGCCGCAACGGCTAAAGCGACTAGTATGGATAATCCAAAGAAAAATCGGCTAAGTGA
>DQSN01000053.1 GCA_015663245.1 Leucothrix mucor | reverse complement strand
TGTCCGAGAATGGAATAAGCTACTGCAAATTCGCCTGATTGCACCTGTTTTATGGTCAAATTCGTTAAAGGGAACAACCATTTTCCTCATTTGACCACAAAACAGGCACTAATCAGTCAAATTTTCGCTACGCTTACCATTCTCGGTCAGCCTCCTAGTCAGAGTTGGGAGGTCTTCAATTAATTAGGAAGTATAATATTAATATTACCCGCATGATTTATTTCTCTAAAACCTTCATTAAATCAATTAACAGTCGAGATACTTCACCCGTCATCAAAGCAAATTCAATATCAATATGTTCTTCATGTGATTGAGGGTCTTCCTCATCTAGCTTTTCTGCCAGTATATCGAGGAATTTGAGCTTCTTGATTTGGAAGTCTTCGGTGAGTACAAAACCTATTTTTTCATCCCACTCTAAGGCAAGTTTTGTTGCTAGTTTTCCTGTATCTAAGTTACTGTGGATTTCATCAGCCGTGAGCTCATGTTTTCTAAAAGTGGCGACACTTTTATCTTCATCTTGGCTTTTTAATTCACATTCGCTACCTAACACAAAAGGGGCTGGGGCTTTTTCTTCTTTGAGCCATTGGGTCATGGCAAGAATAGCAGGCACTTCAGTCTCTGGAAGTGCGGTAGGGAGACTACCGATAGATTCGCGTAGCAACTCAGTTAATGCTTCTGCACGTGCAGGTGAGCTGGTATTGACGACTACCCATTGTCCACGTGGGTCTATCCAAGCATCAAATTTTTGGGTGCGGGCGAAAGCACGGGGTAATAGTTCAAACTCTATTTCCTCACGCAAATCCTTCTTTTCATTGTTACTTACTTTACGGTTTTCATTATTTTGGATTGTTTCTACACGTTCTTCAAGCTCTTCACGTATGACAGAACTAGGGAGGATTTTCTCTTGGCGCGCCATGGTTATTAATATATAGCCATTAGCAGCATGAGAGAGTGACTCACTATTTTTACCCAGTGGAGATACCCAACCTGAGCTTTCGCGTTGCCCTGCGGAGCAGGGGGCAAATATTTTTTTACCGAGTTCTTCGTGTAGCTCTTCTGCTGAAAGAGTAAATTCGCCATTTAACTTGAATAGATAGAGATTTTTAAACCACATTATTGTTGTAATCCTTTTTGGAAGAGGGGGTTGGTAGGGGCGTGATTATGCTACAAAATATCCTTCATTGTGAAGAGTAAATATAAGAGTTTTATAAGAAAAGAGAAAGAAGGGGCGCTGAGGGAAAGAGCTCCCCTCAGCTATCAAAAATATTATTAAGTTTTAACGTATATCTGCAAACGTATCACATTTTGAAACGCTACCATTGAGCAGTCCAACTTTAAACCAATGGGCGCGTTGTTTAGATGATCCATGGGTAAATGCAGCGGTGTTTACACCCATACCTGCGCGTCTTTGCATGTGATCATCACCAATAATGGAGGCAGCATTGAGAGCTTCTTCAATGTCTCCATCTTCCAATAGGCGTAGCTTCTTTTCAGTATGGTGTGCCCATACACCTGCATAACAATCCGCTTGTAGTTCTAAACGTACAGACAGTTTATTCGCTTGCCTGCTGTTAGTACGTTGTTGCATACGAGTTACGCGATTGGAAATACCTTGCAAGCTTTGTATATGATGACCTAACTCATGTGCGATAACATAGGCCTTAGCAAAATCACCTCTAGCGCCCATACGGCTTAGCTCAGAGAAAAAGCCAGGGTCGATATAAATATTATTATCGCCTGGGCAATAAAAAGGACCCGCAGCGGAAGAAGTAACACCACAGGCTGATTGTACTTTTCCATTAAACATAACTAATTTAGGTTGTTGATAACGGGCATTGGAGCGAGCAAAAATACTTCCCCATATTTCTTCGGAAGTTTGCAGAACCACGCCGATAAATTCTTTTACTTCATCAGGCTGACCGTTAGAAGGTCTGCTGGAAGATTGATTTTGTGATGGCGCACCTCCTCCAAAGTCGAGTAGGCTTTTACCTTGTCCAAAAAATAGAAAGAGTAGCAAAATAATAAAAAATCCAATGCCTCCAAAACTACTTTTACGTTTCATAAAGCCACCACGCCCGCGACGGTCTTCTATATTTGTACTCTGCTTTCTACCTTTCCAGCGCATAATTATATCTAGTCCATGAATAAGGGCTGAAAAGTAACATCCTAAACTCCAAAGCTTTTTTAGTGTAACTCAAACTAGTTTAGATCGTGCGTAGAGTTGTTATGTGCATATGATCTAGCCTAGGCTACACTAAAAAATCAGATGGAGTTTGGGGGTTAATTAATTTCCAGTCCTAAATATTAAAGAGAGATTACCATGCCATCTATAATACCCACGATTGAGTAGTTTTAATAGTGCTCACTTTTCATCATTTTCACCTTACTGATAAAGGATGGTATTTATTTGATTAATGGTAAATCAGTGATTTTTATTATTATTTAGATGATTTATTTACTAACGTGAGCTTTTTTTAAGCTGATAAACGCTTATCACTATGGTAGGGTAAAGAGAAATAATAATATATCTCACTAGGGATAGGCTCATACTGTTTATTAACTATCGTCATAAAAGGAACTTGCGATGCTGGAGAATCAAAGAAGTGCCTCTGTAGAGGACGTAATAAAATCTGCGGATAAAGCTTTGGATAATTTGACCGAAGAAGTATCTAAAGCAGTTAGTTTGAAGGGCAAAATCAAGAAGCCAAAGAGAGTATCAAATAAAGAGTTGGATGCTATTCAACTTTATTTAAAAGAAATCGAATATTCAAAATTACTAACATCAGAGGAAGAAGTTCATTACGGTCGTCTTGCTCGCAAAGGTGATGAAAAAGGTCGTACAAAAATGATCGTGTGTAATTTACGTTTAGTCGTAAAAATATCGCGTCGTTATATGAATCGTGGTTTGGCACTACCTGATTTAATCGAAGAAGGGAATCTTGGTTTAATTCATGCTGTTGAAAAATTTGATCCTGAGCGTGGGTTTCGTTTTTCTACCTATGCCACATGGTGGATTCGTCAAAATATTGAAAGAGCTTTGATGAATCAAACACGTACTATCCGCTTACCTATTCATATCAATAAAGAACTAAATGCCTACTTGCGTAAGTCACGTGAATTGATGCAAATTAATGGTGATGAGCCAACGGTAGCCGAAGTAGCAGAAGCACTGGATAAACCTGTAGAAAGAATGCGTAAGCTACTGAAGTTTAGTGAGCGAACAGGCTCTTTGGATATAACTATTGGGAAAGATAGCGATAGTCCATTGGTTAATTTTGTTTCTGAGCAAGCTGCTCCAGAGCCAGATGATGTGATTGGCGGGCAAGATATAAATGATTCAGTAGAAAATTGGCTGTATCAGCTAGAGCCGAAACAACAAGAAGTAATAGTGCGCCGCTTTGGTTTACATGGACATGATAATGCAACCTTAGAGCAGGTTGGTAAAGAGTTGGGTTTAACGCGTGAGCGTGTCAGACAAATTCAGATGGAATCGCTCAAAAGACTACGTAGAATCATGGAAAATGAAGGTCTATCAGGCGCTAGCTTTTTAGGGTAAGTTTAATTCTAGTAGTTGCAACTCTCTGAGTGCAATCGAAATAATAAAGCCGAGTCTTAGAAGAAAGCCTAAGTCTCGGATTTATTGTTTTTGGATATCCAATAAAATAACTTTAGCAATAAGCTCTCCATCTTTCATCTTGATATTTATTGTGTCATCTACGTTAATCTGGGTAGTTGACCTAATTATTTTTTTCTTATCTTCATCCCTTACAATGCTATAGCCTCGCTCTAATGTTTTAAGTGGGCTGAGTGCATCAAGCTTTGCTAGTTTAAGTACAAGGTTTGATTTTTTCTGTGTTATTTTTTCTTGGATGATAAGGTGTAAAAGTTTACTTTGTTGGTTTAGTTTTTGTTGCCTGCTTGCAAGTAGTCGTTTTGGGGAGTTTGCATTGAGTTGCTTGCTTAGTGCATTAACAGCAATGCGTTTACTTTGTAGTAAATATTGCATGCGCTGTTTTAGTCGGTTCTCTAACTCATCAAGGCGCTGGGATTGTTGCTGCAATAGGTAGGACGGCTTTTGTTGTTCTAAACGCTTTGTGAGCCAATGGCTTTTTTCTGTTTTTTGTTTGAGTACAGCAGATACTGCCTTCAATAATTTTTGTTGTAGCTGATTGAGGTGGCGGATTAAATATTCATTATCAGTAGCAACTAATTCAGCTGCTACAGAAGGCGTAGGAGCACGTACATCCGCAATAAAGTCTGCAATCGTAAAATCTACTTCGTGTCCTATGCCAGTCACAATCGGAATATCTGATTCATGCAAGGCTCTTGCCAGATTTTCATCATTAAATGCAGCAAGGTCTTCAATAGAGCCTCCTCCACGCGCTAGTAGTAATACATCACAATCTTTTCTTATATTTGCCTGTCTGATAGCCGTCTCTAGTTGTAGGGCAGCTTTATCACCTTGCACTGTGCTAGGATAGATCAGGACAGGGATTTGTGGGCAGCGACGTTTTAGTACATTTAAAATATCGTGCAGTGCGGCTCCTGTGGATGAAGAAATAATGCCGATTTTTTTAGGGAAAGGTGGTAACACTTTTTTGTTATTTTCATCAAACCAACCTTTAGCAGCCAACTTAGCTTTAAGCTCTTCAAACTGTCGTTGCAGCAAGCCTGAGCCTGCCTCCTCCATATGATCTGCAATTAACTGAAACTCTCCTCGTGCTTCATACAGACCAATTCTGCCGCGTAGCAATACCCGCATGCCATTTTCAGGGTTTAAATCAAGACGCATATTTTTATTTTTAAACATAGCACAACGTATTTGAGCTGAGCTATCTTTTAAGGAAAAATACATGTGTCCTGAAGCAGGGCGTGAGAAATTAGAAATTTCACCCTCAACCCAAAGTAGAGGAAAGCCCTGTTTGAGCAACAAGCCAACCTCAGCATTTAACTCTGATACTTTTAGAATGGTACGATTATTTTGCATAAAGGTAGTTTAAATCACGGGCATAAAAAAAGCCGAGAAAAATCTCGGCTTTTTTAGCTTAATGGAATCGTTTTAGAAACGAGGTCCTGCTCTTTTAGCTACTTCAGCTTGCTTTTGAGCAGCTAAGCCTTGAGTCATAAGAGCGTTAGCAATTTTGATTGCTTTATCAGTTTTGCCGTCTTTAACAGCAGCGTTTGCTTTTTCAAACATTTTCTTCCAAATAGTCCAGCCATGTCCTGCTTTTTGTGCTGCACTTGTTGCTTTTTTTGCTGCATCGAGTGAAGCGGTTGCATCAGCAGCAAATGTGCTTGATGCTGTGCCTAAAGAAAGGGTTGCAACCGTTAAAGCGGTCGCTAAAGATTTTGCTGAAATAAGTCTCATTTGTATTACTCCTCCTAAGATTAATATAATAAAGTTGATTGAAAATTTTATGAATAGCCCAGTAGGTGATGCTAAAATAGTCAATCCCTTCAATTTTTATTACAGATGACATTGATACCAGTTTACCCCATCAAGGTCAATCTCTATAATGAGCGGCTAATTTTTTAGATCTATCAGTTTTGGTGTATTGCACAATAAGTGATAAAGAAATACATAATCACTATTGGTAGTTCTACCTAGTTAACACCTAGAATCCGTGAGATTACTTAGGTGCTAGCCCTTTACCCCCATAATATTAGGAAGTTGCTATGCGAATTTTAGAAGAAGCACTGACATTTGACGATGTTCTTCTCGTGCCAGCCCACTCTACTGTTTTACCTGCAGATGTTGATCTGAGTACCACATTAACTAAAAAAATAACCTTAAATATCCCGTTTCTATCGGCGGCGATGGATACTGTCACCGAAGCTAATCTTGCGATTGCTTTAGCGCAGGAAGGTGGTTTAGGTATTGTACATAAAAATATGACAATCGATGCTCAAGCCAAGTTGATCTCAACGGTTAAGCGTTTTGAAAGTGGCATTATTAAAGACCCTATTGCTGTTTCTCCAGATATAACCATTGGAGAGGTGGTTACGATTACAGAGAAACATAATATTTCAGGTGTTCCTGTTGTGGATGGTGAAGACCTTGTCGGTATCGTAACAGGACGCGATTTACGTTTTGAGTTGCACCTCGATCAAGCGGTTAGCTCTATTATGACACCTAAGGAAAAGCTGGTAACCGTCAAAGAAGGCACGAGCAAGGGAAAAATAAGATCTTTATTACATGAGCATCGGATCGAAAAAGTACTAGTGGTTAATGATGACTTTAAACTACGTGGTTTAATTACCGTAAAAGATATTCAAAAATCCACTGATTTTCCAAACGCTTGTAAAGACAGTGCAGGAAGCCTACGTGTTGGCGCGGCAGTTGGCACAGGTCATGGTACAGCAGCTCGCGTAACAGCGCTGGTTGAAGCAGGTGTCGATGTGATTGTGGTAGACACTGCGCATGGACACTCTCAAGGCGTTTTAGACCGTGTGAAATGGGTGAAAGACACATTCCCAGAGGTACAAGTAATCGGTGGCAATATCGCCACAGGACAAGCAGCTTTAGATCTTGTTGCTATGGGTGCAGATGCGGTTAAAGTAGGCATTGGTCCTGGTTCAATTTGTACAACACGGATGGTTGCAGGTGTGGGTGTACCACAAATATCTGCGATTATGAATGTTGCAAAAGCACTAAAAGGTAGCGGTATTCCATTAATTGCTGATGGTGGTATTCGTTTTTCTGGTGACGTTGCCAAGTCACTTGCGGCAGGTGCGCATTGTGTGATGTTAGGTGGAATGTTTGCAGGTACAGAAGAAGCCCCTGGTGATGTCATTATCTATCAAGGGCGATCTTATAAATCCTACCGTGGCATGGGTTCTCTAGGCGCAATGGCGCAAGGCTCAAGTGATCGTTATTTCCAAGAGTCAGAAAATGCGGTTGATAAATTAGTGCCAGAAGGAATAGAAGGGCAAGTGCCGTTTAAAGGCCCGCTCTCTCCTATCGTGCATCAACTAACAGGCGGTATTCGCTCAAGTATGGGCTATGTGGGATGCGCTTCCTTAAAAGAAATGCGTGAAAAACCAGACTTTGTGCGTATTACAGGTGCGGGTATGAAAGAGTCGCATGTACATGATGTGACCATCACCAAAGAAGCGCCAAATTACCATAGCTAGGAGTATAGCCAGCATGGAGTTACAGATTATTTTTGCTCTCCATGCTGATAGCTTGTCTTATCTAAAAATCACATTACCTCCCTTTTTAGGATTTCCCCTATGAACAATAATATCCACACAGACCGCATTTTAATTCTAGATTTTGGCGCACAATACACCCAGCTAATTGCGCGTAGAGTACGTGAAATAGGGGTTTATTGTGAGATTTACCCGTGGGATGTCACAGCCAAAGAAGTGTCTGATTTTGGTGCAAAAGGTATCATTCTTTCTGGTGGTCCAGAATCAACAATAGGTGATGATGCACCGATTGCACCTGATGTAGTGTACGAATTAGGTGTGCCAGTATTGGGTATTTGTTATGGCATGCAAACCATGGCATCTCACTTTGGCGCCAAGGTAGAAACGTCTAAGCATCGTGAATATGGTTATGCTCAGGTTCGTGCGCGTGGTCATATGGCTTTATTTAAAGATATTGAAGATCATGTCAACGAAGCAGGGCATGGATTGTTAGATGTGTGGATGTCACATGGTGATCATGTCGATACCATGCCAGAAGGCTTTACGCTGATGGGTAGCACCGACAGTTTACCGATAGCGGCAATTGGAGATGAAGAGCGTCAATTCTACGGCATCCAGTTTCACCCAGAAGTAACACATACAAAGCAGGGTGGTCGTATATTAGAGCGTTTCGTTGCTGATATCTGTGGCTGTGAAGAGTTATGGACATCTAAAAACATTATTGATGAAAGCCTGAAAAACATCAAAGAGCAAGTTGGCTCAGATGAAGTTATTTTAGGTTTATCAGGAGGCGTAGATTCCTCCGTTGTTGCTGCCATGTTACACAAGTCTATTGGTGATCAACTCACCTGCGTATTTGTTGATACAGGTTTATTGCGCCATCAAGAAGGTGATCAGGTAATGGCAACCTTCGCAGAACACATGGGTGTAAAAGTCATCCGTGTTGATGCCGAAGAGCGTTTCCTTGGTGCCTTAAAAGGTGTTACTGATCCTGAAGCTAAACGTAAAGTCATCGGTAATATGTTCATTGAAATTTTCGATGAAGAATCCAATAAACTAAGCAATGCAAAATGGCTAGCGCAAGGCACAATTTACCCCGATGTAATTGAGTCCGCAGGCAGTCGCACAGGTAAAGCGCATCTTATAAAGTCGCATCATAATGTAGGTGGCTTGCCAGAGAATATGAAGCTCAAACTAGTGGAACCATTGCGTGAATTGTTTAAAGATGAAGTGCGAACTATTGGCATAGAGCTAGGTTTACCACCTGAAATGGTACATCGTCACCCTTTCCCTGGACCTGGTTTAGGTGTGCGTATTCTGGGTGAAGTAAAGAAAGAGTATGCCAATATTCTACGCTTAGCCGATCATATTTTTATAGAAGAGCTATACAAGCATGATCTTTATGATAAAACCTCGCAAGCCTTTACTGTATTTTTACCAATTAAATCAGTCGGGGTGATGGGCGATGGTCGTCGTTATGATTTTGTGGTGGCACTACGCGCCGTAGAAACCATCGACTTTATGACCGCACGCTGGGCGCATCTACCGTATGAATTCCTTGGGCTAGTATCTAACCGCATCATTAATGAAGTGGAAGGTATTTCGAGAGTGACCTATGATATTTCGGGTAAGCCGCCTGCGACCATTGAGTGGGAGTAAGTGATTCTTAGTCAGCAAGCTATTGATGAAAAGTGGATGCAACATGCATTAACGCTTGCTGAGCGAGCGCGTGAACAGGGAGAAGTCCCTGTGGGTGCACTGATTATCAAAGATGATGAAGTCATTGCCGAAGCATGGAATCAACCCATCACCCATCACGACCCATCCGCTCATGCTGAGATAATGGCATTGCGGTTAGCAGGGCAGTCTGAACAAAACTATCGTTTTCCTGAAGCAACACTTTATGTCACCTTAGAACCCTGCATCATGTGCGCAGGAGCGATGATACATGCCAGAGTAGGGCGCATTGTATTTGGTGCATATGATCCTAAAACGGGGGCTGCTGGTAGTGTGTTTGATATATTTTCCGATGAGCGACATAACCATAAAATCGTAGTCAGTGGTGGTATTTTAGCCGAGCCATGTGGTGATATTCTGCGGGCATTTTTTCGTGAACGTAGGAAAAAAAGGAATAGATAAGGTCTATCATTGTTAATCGTTGCAAAGTATTGGCATGTTAAGTGCTATTTGTCCCCACCTTTCGACTCTACTCAGAGCTAGACTAGAATCCTGAAGCTGTCAAGGGTCTTCGTTGCCTTTAAGTAACGGGCTAAACCGATAAAAGTGTTTTAAATTCCATGCAAAACTTCCCCCAAACAAACAGCGAATGGCACTGGCGCGTCTTAAATCTATCATGGCCAATCGTTCTTTCCACATTATCCATTCCTTTAGTTGGCTTGGTCGATACGATTGTTTTAGGTCGGCTAGATAGTCCTATTTACATGGCCGCAGTTGCTATTGGCGCGATCATTTTTAGCAGTGTGTTTTGGGCTTTTGGTTTCTTACGCATGGGCACTACAGGCTTTGTCGCTCAAGCGCATGGCGCAAATGACCAACAAGCAATTGCTGATGCTTTACTGCGCGCTTTAACAATTTCTGTTGTTTTGGGCTTGCTGACTATTAGCCTACGATCACCTATATCCTTTGTTGCTTTTTCGTTGATGGGGGATGGTGGCGATGCAAGGTTGATGCCCTTTGTCGAAGAGTATTTCTCTATCCGCGTGTGGAGTGCGCCTGCAACTTTCATCAATTACACCTTGCTAGGTTGTCTTATCGGTCTGCAAAAAATGCGTACTGCTTTGATGTTGCAACTGATTCTGAATTTTACAAATATTATTCTTGATTTGATTTTAGTGCTTTATCTCGATGAGAAATCATCAGGCGTCGCATGGGCATCTGTTGCCAGTGAATATCTTGCGGCGTTTGTAGGGCTATGGGTCTTACGCAAACTTATTCGATTGCCAGCATCATGGGCAACATTGTTTAACGCCCAAGCCATAAAGACTTTGCTATCAGTCAATGGTGATTTATTTTTGCGTACCCTATTTTTGACTAGCGCCTTCTTTTTCTTTACAGCCCAAAGTACACAAATGGGCGTGGTTATCGTTGCGGCAAATGGCATCCTTATTAATTTATTACAAACCATTGCTTACGGTTTAGATGGGTTCGCCCATGCGGCAGAGGCACTAGCAGGTGGGGCTTATGGCGCAAAAAATAAAACCATGTTTGTAAAATCTGTAAAAATAACTACTATTTGGGCATTTATCACCGCTATTTGTTTTAGCCTTTTTTATGCCATATTTGGTGAGGCAATTATAGGTTTGATGACATCAATTACCACCGTAGCCGATGCCGCAAAAGAGTACTATTTTTGGGTTATTTTAGCCCCTGTTATTGCTGTGTGGAGCTATCAAATGGATGGTGTTTATATTGGAGCAACAGAAACTAAATTGATGAGAAATACAGTAGGCTTTGCATTACTTATTTATATATCTTTGGTATTGATACTGTTACCCGAAGGAGGAAATCATACTCTGTGGGCGTGCTTGATGTTATTTTTATTATTGCGAGGTGTAGGGCTGATTTTTTATTACCCTAAGCTACTTAATCAATTGAAATAGAACGAATGGCTTATTGTTGTTCATTCTCAATTATTTTTTTCATAATGTAATGATAAACAGGTTCATCTTTTTCTAACATGCTATAAGCATTTACAAAAAACCAACCCTGTGATGACATATAATTGAGCGCATCAATCATAGAGTTAAATTCAATCTTCTTCCCCGTCTCCGAGTTGCATAACACATCGCCTATTGCCGAGCTGAACATACCCTTTGGATCGCCAAAATCGACTTCAATTTGGATTTTCTTTTTAAGCAGACCGACCTGTTGTGAGACAATTTCACAATAAATTTCTTGTTGAGACATATTTAAGCTTCATTCCATAGCGAGTAGATTAGGCGGTGTAATATACACCTTTTAATTATTTATAATAGTGGTAAGAATACTACCGAAAGAACTATTGATAGTGTAATCTCACCGTTCTTCATAACCCCCAGTTTAGAGTTCAATATGACAGTTAAAACACGATTTGCCCCAAGCCCTACAGGCTATCTTCATATCGGTGGTGCGCGTACTGCACTGTATTCCTGGTTACACGCACGCAAAGCAGGTGGTACTTTCTTGCTACGCATTGAAGATACTGATCGTGAGCGTTCAACGCAGGCATCTGTCGATGCTATCTTAGATGGTATGGAGTGGTTAGGACTCGACTACGATGAAGAACCTATCTTTCAAACGGATCGTTTTGACCGCTATGAAGAAGTTATCCAGCAACTCATTGATCAAGGTGATGCTTACCATTGTTATTGTACGCGTGAAGAGCTAGATGAGATGCGTGACCAACAACGAGCCAATAAAGAAAAGCCACGTTACGACGGGCGCTGTCGGGAGCGTAGCGAGCCACGTGAAGGCATTGAGCCAGTGGTACGTTTCCGTAATCCTACCGATGGCGAAGTGGTTATTGATGATTTAATTAAGGGGCAAATTACCATTGCCAATAAAGAGCTTGATGATCTCATTATTGCGCGCTCCGATGGCGTACCTACTTATAATCTTACCGTTGTCGTCGATGATTTAGATATGGGCATGACCCATGTTGTACGCGGTGATGATCATATCAATAACACCCCGCGTCAGATTAATATTATGAAAGCCTTAGGTGCTGAGCCGCCTAAATTTGCACATGCACCAATGATTTTAGGTGACGATGGCAAACGTCTATCTAAGCGTCATGGCGCAGTGAGTGTTATGCAATATCGTGATGATGGGTTTTTACCGCAGGCATTAATCAATTATTTGATTCGTTTGGGTTGGTCGCATGGAGATCAAGAAATATTTAGCCGTGAAGAAATGATCGAATTTTTTGACTTGAGTGATGTGAACGGTGCCGCTTCTACTTTTAACTCAGAGAAATTACTCTGGTTAAATCAGCAATACATCAAAGAATTACCCGTAGAAGAGCTAATCGAACATTTACAATGGCATTTAGAAAATCAAAAGCTTGATATTAGTAACGGCCCTGATTTTGCAGATGTGATAGATGCACAACGTGACCGTGCTAAAACTCTGGTAGATTTGGTGTCATCTAGCCGCTACTTCTATGAAGACTTTGAAGAATACGCAGAAACAGCCGCCAAGAAACAGTTTAAAACAGCAACACCCGATATTATGCAAGCAGTACTCACCGAGTTAGAAACACTAGCAGAATGGAATCCAGAAGCTATTGATACTGCTATTAAAACGACCTGCGAAAAACTTGAGTTGAAATTAAATAAAGTTGGACCACCACTGCGTGTCGCGGTAACGGGTACAGCAATGTCACCCTCTTTGGATATTACCCTGCATTTAGTGGGTAGAGAACGTACTTTAGAGCGTTTGACTAAGGCTATCGCGTTTAATCGTGCCAAATATGCTTGATTTTTAGTGCCGAGTAGCCTGAGCTTATGCTACTCGGCACGTATATTCGGCCTTTATATGACTCCTAGGTGCCTGTCCGAGAGCTAGAACCGTAGCGAAAATCACAGAAATTATAAGGTGAGTTTATTGAATGAGGCGAATAGCAGGGCTATTTAACGATTTCAATAAGCTCAGATTATGAGGTTTATGGGATTTTCAGTAGCTTCTTAGTTCTCGGACAGGCTCCTTCTCGAAAGTAAAGTCTTCCAAGACTGTCGTGCTTCTCAGGTTTTGCCTAGCGTATCTGTTTTCTGTGTTTTTCCATTATTCAGTTGCTATTTTTCGGTTTACATCCGTTACTTTTTTGCCATCCATTCAAGGGTTATCGGGCTACCACCAAAACTCAGAACCGCCCATAAAACGAAAAAAAGGCAAGCCATTGATAAAATCATAAAAAGCTTACAACAAGCATTTATCTAAACAACGAATATTGATAGAGCATATCAATAGACGATGCTAAATTTTCAAGCGACGATAGAAAAGTATTGTGACTCAACCGATGAGTTGGAAGCAATGTTACGCCAAGTTAAGTTTTTATGAGAAAACCGTGATTCATTCAAATGGGTGTTTTACAAACTACCTGTGAAAAGTATATTTAGGAAAGGTGTGTAATGGTCTAATAAACGGCTTATAGATTGTTTTATGCCTTGCATATCTTTTGTGCTAATAATATCTATTTTTCTGCTTTAGACTTTATTATTTGTTTGTACGCTAATTAATAAAGTAACTTACTACTAAAGTTATAATCTCCAACTATAATACTTAAAAAAGGCTGTGGAGAACCTATTAAATATTGATGAAACAGCAGTGGAGAAGATTAAAAAATAAATGAACGTTAGATTTATAGTGCATCACCCGCGTGTACAGTGTTTTGCTTATCAATGAATGCAGAAATAGCTAATACAGTTGCTTAAGTATCTTGATATTGAGAATTCTAAATATCATCAAGCCCAGAATTAATAGAGGCTCCCTATAAATAAATATGCTACATCATATCCCTAATATCATAAGCTTATTTAGAATATTTCTAGTTATTCCTGTTATTTACTTAATTTGGAATGATAGCTGGGAGAGTGCATTCTCTTTAGTTTTATTGGCAGGTGTTAGTGATGGCTTAGATGGTTTCCTTGCGCGTTATTTTCATTGGGAGTCTGATCTAGGAGCTACTTTGGACCCGATGGCTGACAAAATTCTTCTTGTGGCAATTTTTATAGTTTTGGGGTTAAAGGGAATTGTGCCGCAGTGGCTAGTGATACTTATTGTTGCTAGAGATGCGATAATTATCAGTGGCTTATTACTCTATAAATTGATGACGAATGAGTTGAAAATAAACACACTCTTTGTTAGTAAATTGAATACCGCATTGCTTATTATATTTGTTCTTTTACACCTGTTTAATTTAGCTGTGGTAGCGGTTCCTGGTGTTTTCTTCGATATATTGATAGTGATGATCGTGGGTACGACCGTTGTGAGTGGTGCTTTATATGTTATTCTTTGGTCTAACTATTTTGTAAAGCATACTAAGGAACGTGTGTGAGCATCACCAAAATTATATGTATATACGTTCCCATCCTTAAAATTAATTGAGCTTCCTTAAATAAAAGTATTAGCCTTAGCAATATTAGTTATTATTGTTCTGTTTTAAGAAAAAATTAAAAGGCAACTAAATGACTCAAAGTACCCGTTGGTTTTGGCTTACGATAACGGCAATCACCCTATTTTTACTATACCTGCTTGCGCCCATATTATTGCCCTTTGTTGCAGCAGCTTTATTGGCTTATTTAGGCGATCCTTTGGTTGATCGCTTAGAAAAAAGAAAGCTATCGAGAACAGTTGCGGTAGTTTTAGTTTTCTTACTTATATTTGCAGTCTTAATTCCCCTATTCTTATTTTTAATTCCTTTGTTACAAGAGCAATTAACCGCTTTGCTAAGTAAGCTACCTGATTATATTCATTGGACTACGACTAACTTGCAGCCGATATTACAGGATAAGTTGGGTATTACATTACCCTCGCTTGATGTTGAGCAATTGAAAAAAACTGTCGCAGGTGAATGGACAAATGCAGGTGGTTTTTTTAAAGGGCTTCTGCGCACAGTCTCACATTCAGGTATGGTTGTAGCGGGGTGGTTAGCAAATATTGTTTTGATACCCGTTATCACTTTTTACTTAATGAGGGACTGGGATCATTTAGTCAGCTATATCCATGATTTGCTACCTCGCTCCATCGAAGGGAAAGTCTCATTAATGGCGAAAGAATCTGATGAGGTTCTAGGAGCTTTTTTACGTGGGCAGATGTTAGTTATGCTAGCTTTAGGTGTTATTTATAGCATTGGCTTGCGTCTGGTAGGAGTGGAATTTTCATTATTAATTGGCCTTTTTGCTGGTTTACTAAGTTTTATTCCCTATATGGGGTTAATAGTTGGGGTGATTATTGCTAGTGTAGCTGTTTTATTCCAAACACATGATATGACTAATTTACTCTGGGTGTTTTTAGTTTTTGGTGTAGCACAAATGATAGAAGGAATGTTGCTAACGCCAATATTAGTTGGGGATAGAATTGGTTTACATCCTGTTGCTGTTATTTTTGCGGTGCTTGCAGGAGGGCAGCTTTTTGGTTTCTTTGGTATTTTACTTGCACTACCTGTCTTTGCAGTACTTGCTGTCCTGCTTCGACATGGACATGTGAGATATAAGGGTAGTAAAATTTATCAGGTATAAAGTATGTTGGAGCAACTAACACTTAATGTAACTCTGCATGAAGGCTCACGTTTTTCATCTTTTTTTTATGATGATGAAAATAAAGACATTATTACAGTATTGAAACTTTTTTCTCAGGCTTTTCAGGATGAGCAGCAGCAGTTGTTTTTATGGGGAGGCTCCCAGAGTGGGAAATCTCACTTGCTGCAAGCCTGTTGTTATCAACTTTCTGAGCAGGGCATGCATGCTAGCTATTTGCCGCTAAGAGTTCTCTCGCTTTATGGTCCGAGTATTTTAAAAGGGCTGGATAATACCAACTTAATCGCTATTGATGATGTTGATATTATTCTAGGCGATAGGGATTGGGAAGAGGGCTTGTTTAATCTCATTAATCAGGCTCGTACCTCCGAACAGCGTTTATTATTTAGTGCAAGTCATAATTCCAGAGATTTGATCTGCAAACTTCCAGACCTTGCGACTCGCCTAGTTTGGGGGAGTAGCTATCAGCTTCTAGAGTTAAGTAGTGACCAAAAGCCATTATTGTTAAAATTTAGAGCACAACAGCGAGGTTTTGACCTTGATGACCGTGTTATCGACTATATATATAAGCGGTATCCTCGTGGTACCGATTCATTGCTTAATATATTCGATAAGCTAGATGAAGAAAGTTTACGGCAAAAGGCTAAAATAACAATTCCTTTTGTAAAGCAAGTGCTTGAATCATAATATTTCATATTGGAGATAACCATGGATACAAAATCATTTTTGGATGAATTACTAAAAGCAGGACGTGAACTTGCAGAAAAAGGTCAATCAATTGCAGAAGAGAAGCTAGACATTAAAGAATCAGGTGAAAAGCGTGACGCAACATTGTCAGGGATGAAAACAGGCGCAATTGCTGTCGGTGCGATTGCCTTATTGTTAGGAACAAAAACAGGGCGGCATGTTACAGGCTCTGCTATCAAGTTAGGGAGTTTAGCTGCTGTGGGTGGGGTGGCATGGACTGCCTATCAAAATTATAAAAATAGCCAGCAGATTTCTGCTGTAGATAATGAAATTGTGCCTGTTAATGAAATCAAGGATGATGAAGAAGCAAATGAGCGTAGCGTAACTTTGTTAAAAGCGATGATTGCAGCGGCTAAATCAGATGGTCATGTCGATGAAGCTGAATTAACTGAGATTAAGAAGCAGATTGATAATTTAGGTTTGCAAGGGGATGTAGCGGCTATTTTAGAAGAAGAGCTAGCTAAACCTCTTGATATTGAAGAGATAGCAGCACTAGCGGAAGGGCAAGAAGCTAAAGCGGCAGAAATTTATTTGGTCTCTGCTGTTGTTACCAATAAAGAAAATGAAAAAGAGCGTAAGTATTTGGCTGATTTAGCGAAGGCAATGAAAATTCCTGAAGAATTGCTAGCAGAACTAAATGCTTATAATGATAAAGATGATGCGTAGTTAATGTATATGGGGAATAAGCTACACCCCATTTTATATTGCATATTCTGCTGATTGCACCTGTTTGATTACCAAATAGGTGCAATCAGTCAAATTTTCAGTAGCTTCTTAGTTCTCGGACAGGCTCCTAGCTTCTATAGCCGTCCCAATATAGATTTTTGGAACAGTAGCTTACCTGCATAGCGAGCACCAGCTGGTGTAAAATGCCAGCCATCGTAAGACATAAGACGTAGATTTTTTGTAAAAATTGGGCAGGTTTTATCAGAACCACATAATAATCGCTCCTGATCAACAAAAATCATTCTTCCTCTAATGCGTTTACGTAAAATGCTATTGATTTTTTGTACATCTTTATCAACATCATTTTTTAGATTTTTTAGTTCCTCTCTCGACATCTTCATATATCGACGAGTTGTTATTTTGCCGAAGCTTTTACTACCAATCACAATAACTTTTTGATGTGGTTTTAACCTTAAGTGTTTAATGGTGAACGGCAGTATACGTGCACTTGTTAATTTCCAGCGAGCTGCAAAAATAATAATATGTGCTTCACTCATTTGTTGCTTTGCTTGTGTGAGGCTGTCGGTTCTTGCCTCATTAGCGCATAAAGCTTTATCCTTTGCATCCACAAATTTGCCACCTTTGCCATGTAGTACAGGCTGGCATTGATATGGGATATAACGCATTCGGATTTGGTAATTTTGCAAAAAATTATTTTCGCGGATAGTGTTTAAAAAATCACAGGCATGACTATCGCCAATTAGCAGGATTTTCTTTTTAGGACTATTCTCATCAAAAGGTTTTTTCTTAATCGAATTACAACGCAGAAAAGTGTATTTGCCATTAACTTTAATATTAGAGTCAGTCAGTAAATTTCTTTGTAGGCTGGCAGAAGGTTTGGCAAGGGGAGAGGCATTTGCAGTGTAAAAGGTTAATGATGCACAAATACCAACTATGTAGATAATAAAGGTAACTAATGTTGGCTTTATTTTAAAAAGCATATCCTAATCTCATTATGTGTAATTATTGGAATAAGTTGTAACTTACTACAAATTAATAGATTTTTCTGTAAAAAAACTGAATATTAAGAGATTTAAATATTTGTTGAAAATATCACCGTTACAGGATATTTAAAACATCCCCTTTTTTAATCAAGCCACTTCTCACGATATGCAGGCATATACCGCTCTGTCGCCCGAGTGCCTTAGCCATTCCTTTGCTAGACACGCTATCAATATACCCACACGGAGGTCTAGGTTTATCATATTTAAAAATCGCTGTACCGAGTTGAAAGGTTTGCCCTTCAAGTGCTTTGCTGCTTATACCTGAGATAAGCAAATTCCGTCGATGAATACCATTTTGCAGAGAGAGATTACTTTTTCTTTCTATACGTTTGATATCTTCTGTTGATATTAAAGTGACTTGGCAGCTTTCAACATGATGCCAATAACCTTGCTTGGTTGCATAACGATCATTGAGTAGTCCAATATTTTCAAGTGCTTCGATTTGAGTGTGGGAAGTCATCTTATCCCCACCTTTCTTTGCAGTGTAAATATCACATAAAATAATTGAACTATTTTTTTGTAATAGTCGCTTGATGGCTTTAATCATATTGTTTTGAGCCATTCCACTACTCTTTGGTCAACCCAGTACTGTGCTTTCCACGGTACAGTCCCTGTCACAAAACCAACATGCCCTCCTGATGCTGATAACTCTAGTTGAACACTTTTTGCTAAGTCTTCCTCTCTAGGAGCGGTACTTGAGTACATAAAAGGGTCATCTTTAGCATGTAAAATAAGGCTTGGTATTTTGATGTTTTCAATAAATTGGCGACTACTACATTGCTGATAATAGTCGTCGGCATTTTTAAATCCATGCAATGGCGCTGTTACTTGATCATCAAACTGATAAAAAGTATTTTGTTTTTCTATCTCAATGGAGAGAGGAGAAGGGATATGGCTAAATTTATCTCGATATTTCTTCTGTAAGCGTGAGATTAAATGGCGTTGATAGACTCTAGAGAAGCCTTCTGCCATTCTTTTTGCGGCATCAGATAACTGAAAAGGCACCGATACAGCGATGGCAGATTGAGTAGCGGCTTGCTCTTGCTGTTCACCAAGCCACTTGAGTAGTACATTTCCACCCAATGAAAAGCCGATAATAGAAAATAATTTACGTTGATGCCTTTTCGTGAGGTAATCGACCACAAACTGTAAATCACTTGTCTCACCGCTATGGTAGCTGCGTGAAGACTTGTTTATTTCACCACTACAACCACGAAAGTGCATAAAATAAACCCCATAGCCTGCACGTTCTAATGTTTTCATTAATGGCTTGGCGTAGGGAGAATCAAGTGAGCCCTCTAAGCCATGCAATATAAGAATAATGGGCTTATCTGTTTTTTGTCCTGCAATATTTTGAGTAACACTCAGATCTAAAAAATCGCTATCTTTTAATGTTAGCCGAATATTATTTAGCGTTAATGTTGGGATAGGTCTAAAAAAAGTAGACCAAAGAGTTTGTAAATGAGAGCTTGGTAACCACCAAGCTGGCTTAAAATTACTTTTTATTATTGGCATGAGTCAGCTTAGTGGAGGGTAACTTAATAATAGCTTTTGTGATATGCACGTCTTTTGCCTGCACGTTGGGTAATTATTCCTTCTATTTGGCTTTCTCCAGAAATTTCAAATGTTTCATAAAGATCGTTAAGTGGCACAAGGTAGTAGCGCTCATCAACAATACGCAGTTGGCGAAAAATATATTCATCCTTGTTATCTTTCGCAAACACGTAAGAGCCATCGCGGTAGGCAGTGCTAGGATCAATAATGATGATACATCCTGCCGCAAATTCAGGCTCCATGCTGTCATCAAGTGTGCGTAAGGCAAAAGGCTCAGAAGCCGAGCAACCTCCATCACTTAAATTTTGTTTGAAGGCATCTTGGATTTGTATTTTAGTTTCTTGCATGGGAGGTTCTCTTAACTAAATGGAGTCTATAAAATTGGCCATCTTAATATCTTTTTGTGTAATTCCACCCGACTCGTGTGTGACTAAATCGATCACTACACGGTTATAAATATTGCACCATTCAGGATGATGATTATCACGCTCTGCAACCATTGCAACTCGCGTCATAAACGCAAAGGCACTTATAAAGTCTTTGAATTTAATCTCTTTATGTAATTTGCCATCGACAAGCTCCCAGCCGTTTAAGTGATTGAGAGATTCATCAAGAGCATGTTGCGATAGTTTGGTTAATAATTCTGACATCGATGATTAATTCCGACTAAATTCTGTTTCCTGCACATGGCGTTCTGGCACATGCCACGCCAGCTTTTCATGTAGTTGCACTACGTCACCAATAATGGTTAACGTCGGTGCGCGCACGCCCGTATCCTTAACCAATTGCGGTAAATTGCCGACAGTGCCAATGTGCACGCGTTGATTACGGGTCGTGCCTTGCTCAACCAGTGCCGCAGGCGTATCTGCCGACAAACCATGTGCTTGGAGCTGCTCACTAATAACACTGATACCTGTTAAGCCCATATAGAAAACAATGGTGTGATTAGGTTGTACCAGTTGCTCCCAATTGAGGTTAATACTGCCATCTTTGAGGTGACCTGTAGCAAAAGTAACAGACTGTGCAAAATCACGGTGCGTCAAAGGAATACCTGAGTAAGAAGCACAACCCGCTGCTGCGGTAATGCCAGGAACAACCTGAAACGGCACATTATTTTCTGCCAGTGTTTCGATCTCTTCACCACCGCGTCCAAAAATAAACGGATCACCACCTTTAAGGCGTAAGACACGCTTGCCTTTTATTGCTAACTCCACCAATAAGTCATTAATTTTATTTTGTGGAACAGCGTGATTATCTTTTTCTTTACCGACATAAAAGCGTTCAGCATTTGCATTTGCCATCGCTAATATGGGCTGTGAGACTAGGCGATCATAGACAATAACATCCGCTTGTTGCATTAAACGCACAGCTTTAAATGTTAGTAAATCGGGGTCGCCAGGGCCTGCGCCAACAAGATAGACTTCACCCATCGGATGCTTGTCTTCTTCTTTTGCTAATGTCTCATCAAGTAGCTTGCGTGCCGCGGTGTCTTGACCAGCGTAGACCAACTCAGCAAAAGAGCCTTTAAGGGCAGACTCCCAAAACTTTTTGCGCTGCTCTTGCGTGGGGAAGTGGGCTTTTACTTTTGCGCGATATTCTTCGGTGATACCTGCTAGCCGCCCACAAGCAGAGGGAATCATCGTTTCTAACTTCATACGCAATTGTCGTGCCAGCACAGGAGATGCGCCACCTGTTGATACAGCAATAGTAACGGGCGAGCGATCAAGCACCGAAGGCACAATAAAACTACAAAGCTCTGGATTGTCTGCGACATTCACAGGAGTATTACTCGCATCAGCTAGTCTAGCAATTTCAGCATTAGTTTCAGCATTATCGGTAGCAGCAAACACAATAAAACAGTTATCTAAATCGGATGGTTCAAAATCTTTGGCAAGGTAACTAATGTGCTTATCATTTGTCTGTTGTTGCAAATCATCGCTTAATTGAGGCGAGATAACTTTTACTGTGGCACCTGCGCTCAGTAAGTTTTTAACTTTACGTGTCGCAACGGAGCCGCCACCAATAACAAGGCATAGGCGATTCTTTAAAGTAAGAAAAATAGGGAAATGATTCATATTATTCCTGTGGGGAAATACTGTTTTAGTCTCATACTATCGCTTACGCTGCCGTTTAGGGCGTACCTGACAAGCAGCAATATCTTTAACAATAAGACCATAAGGTATGTCTTTTATACTGCCATATTCCAATAAAATAGCATCAACAATTTGATGGATATTTTCAACAACATCAGGAGGTCGATCAGCGAGCTTATCATCAGTAGCACACATCAGTTTTTGTAGACCCATCATTCCGCCTGCTTGAACTTTCAATTCTTTGTTGTGGGGCATAGGGTCATCAACGGTCACTACTTTTAGGGCAAAACGTGAATTATCACGCATGCTATCCAATAACTGGGTGCAGTAGGCTAATGATTTTTCCGAACGACAGGCGATACCCTCACGTGTCGCAATCAAAAAACGACGTTTTAAATCGCAGTCACAACGGCGATTATTGATCGATTTTTCAAAGACACAGCGATTGGGGTTAATACGCTTGTAAGTGCTACGGTATTGATCTTCATCCATGATACAAATATTTTAAAGAGGTTGATGTACTTGACGTAAAGTGCTTATTTTTCCCATTCCATGACAACTGTTTTGTCACGTTTTTCCATTAATAACTCTTCAGCGCCCAGTTCGGTTGCAGCATGAACCAGCTTAAACAGAATACCACCATCTAGAGGAACAGTAGCGCGTTGTTCACGTGTATAAGTACGAGCATCTTTATAGTTCTCAAACTCTTTAAGGAACGCTAGGTTTTTTAACAGAGGCGTGGGTTGGGTAATTTTGTAAACATAATAGGGCATGTGTAGCTCCTTAAAATAAGGGGGTATGAGGTTTCGATATTAATGGTTGTAAAAATAAGGGCAGATATTTAGTGGATAAAATTTGCATCCATCATGTGGCAATTAAAACATTTGTAGCCCGCATGAGCCTAAGCGGAATACGGGAGATCGTAGTAACGCGCTATCCTGTATTACGTAAACTCCATACAGGCTACAAAAGTGTAAACTACTTTTATTAGGTGAAAGATGCCTAATATTTAATATATTTTCACCATTATGACATAAGAATATCTACTTTCTCTAATAAAGGTGCAGTTAGTGGGAGTAATTTTCTACGCATTACAATACCTACCGAGTCATTGCCACTAAGCATGGGGGTTAAAGTATTTTCTCCAAGCTGTGCAAGCAAGATAAGTGCGGAAAATTTATCTAAATATTTATCATCAAGCGTTTGCAGGAAATCGTTTAAGCCAGAAGAGTGCTGCTCTGCAATAACAGTGAATAATTTAGTGCGCTCTAGTGCGATTTCGATAGAGTGAGCACCACGACGCTCAGGAAAAGGTAGATTAAAAAACTGTTTGATAGCAATAAATAAAGAAATAACAACATCTTGATCGACGGGTTTATGCAGGGCGTTTTTTAATGTTTGTAGCCACTTTTGACCATCTTCCGACAAAGCTTTACACAAAGCTTGTGCGTAAATATTATTACTTTCTAGCAGCGTTTGTAGGTGCGTAATCAACTCAGGATGTGTTGCACAAGACTTTTTACTAAGAGGGATTTGTATAGGGTCGGCATGCAAAAAACCCACAAAAAAGGGATTGCGACGTTTAGCCTTTGTCCACAAAGCCTCTCTTTGCCCCTCGGTAATAAGTTGACCTTGTAAGCACAAACGCACCATATTAACAATATCTAGCTGGCGTTCTTCAAAGGGTAAAAATTCCATTAAATATTCAGCTAGCTCTTTACCAAGCTCGCCTTCCACAACCTCTGGATACTCCATTAAACGTCGAGCAACCTCCGTTGTCGGATTTGCCCACCAAGCCCTCATGCCAATCTCATGGCTAACACTGGGGGAATAAACAACAGCAATAACAGCCTCAGGTTCGCCTAATAACAGCATGTGTTCTAGGGTATTGTCGGCTTGTCCCATGCGTGTCCAACGCTTGATGTACATAGGATAGCCACCAGGAGAGCCTGTGATTTTCATCGAAAGTAATTCTCGTACCCAGAGAAGGTATTGCTCATCACGCACCGTAGGGTTAAGCGCAACTTTGGCTTCCCCCTTTTCAGTGAGAGCGTGAACAGTCATGCTGCTTTCATTAATGCGAATAGCTTTTAGAGGCTGTGCTAATAAAACATTGAGACGAAGGTTATCAGCGTTGGATAGTTGCATTTATTTATCCTTGTTCTCAAGTAGTGAATGAGGGTTGT
>DQSN01000199.1 GCA_015663245.1 Leucothrix mucor | reverse complement strand
TTGATAAATTGAGCTTATCAATAGTGGGTTGCCTTTTTTTGTTGGGAATTGAATGTAATAGATTTCTTTTGTCGTCATTATCTGAGAAATAGCGGATAATTGATTTGTGGGATTCCCCCTAGGTTTTGTTGGCATTAACTTTTATTTTCACTGCTTAGTCGATGCCTAAAGAAACACCCAATATATAAAATTATTTACATAGCTAAGGAGCTTCTTTATGCCCGTCAACTTACAAGCACCAACATCACTTCTAGCCGTTAAAGGTATTAGCTTATCCGCCGTGGAGGCGAATATTCGCTACAAAGATCGCAATGATTTGGTTTTGATAAAAATGGCGGAAGGCGGTACTGCGGTAGGCGTTTTTACACTCAATAAGTTTTGTGCTGCACCTGTCACTTTGTGTCGTAAGCATTTAAATGAAAACACATCACCGCGCTACTTATTAATTAATGCAGGTAATGCCAATGCAGGTACGGGTGAAAAAGGTTTAAATAATGCATTACAAACCTGCTCTACTTTGGCGGGGCTGACAGGGCTAAGCAGTAATAGTATTCTACCTTTCTCTACAGGAGTGATTGGTGAGCAATTGCCACTTGAGCCATTTGAAAAGAGTTTACCTCAAGCTATTGAGCAGCTTGCAGAAGACAATTGGATGTTAGCGGCAGAGGGTATTATGACGACCGACACTGTTGCTAAAGGTGTCAGTAAACAGTTGGTAATTGATGGCAAAACAGTCACCATCACAGGCATAGCAAAAGGGTCTGGGATGATGGAGCCGAATATGGCAACGCTATTGGCTTATGTTGCGTGTGATGCGAGTGTTGAGGCAGAGTTACTACAACAAGTATTAAATGAGGCTGTTGCAGATTCTTTTAATGCGATCACCGTTGATGGTGATACTTCAACTAATGACTCCTTAGTTTTATTAGCCTCGGCTCAATCTGGCGGAGTGATTACGGCGGAAAGTAGCGGAGAGTTCCAGCAAGCAGTCAATGCTGTTTGCCAACAACTAGCACAGGCTATTATTCGTGATGCAGAAGGTGCGACAAAGTTTGTCACTATCGAGGTGGAGTCTGCTCCAGATAAAGATTATGCGCGTGAAGTTGCTTACACAGTAGCGAGATCACCACTGGTCAAAACGGCTTTGTTTGCGAGTGATCCAAACTGGGGGCGTTTATTAATGGCAATCGGTCGTAGTAATGTATCTGCTTTAGATGTCAGCAAATTATCATTATGGCTGGGTGATACGCAACTGCTTGAAGCAGGCGAGCCACTAGAAAGCTATACCGAAGAACAAGGACAAATAGAAATGGATAAAGAAGAAATTACTATCCGTATCGCCTTAAATGCAGGTGATGCTAGTGCGCGTATCTGGACATCGGATTTATCACATGAATATGTGACTATCAATGCAGAATACCGTAGTTAAGGCTACCCCCAGGAAATAAACACCTAAATAGGTGCACCTTCTTAAATATTAGATTTTGATTCTCCCTTTCACTTTTACCCTTTCACTGTAGGATAAGGACATCCACATGGCTTCAATGGTTCGATTATTTATCAGTAGCTTATTACTGAGTGCGTTTTTTATTTCCACGGTTGTAGCGCAAGACTGCGACGCTTATCGTGCAAAATATCACTGCCCTGCAGATAAACGTTTTAAAATTCATCTGAGTTTTGATGATGGCGTGGGCAGTGTTACACCCCAAATTCTCAATACTTTAAAACGTGAGCGTATACCCGCCACTTTTTTTGTCTTAGGCAACAAAGTTGACTGCCAAGCCCATCGTAAAAGCTGTGGCACAGGGCGTAACCAAGTAAGTTGTAAATCTCTACAACTGTGCCAGCAACGTCGCCAAATTCTAAAACGTATCAAACAAGACGGTCATTTGATCGGTTCACATAGCTATGAGCATTTACGTCACTCACAATTATCGCCCGCTGAGTTGCAATCCAATATCAAGCGCTCCAAGCAAATATTGCAGCCTTTCTTTAGCAGTAATCCTGCACCTTTTCGCCTACCTTATGGCGATGGTTGGTTTAATCAAAAAGACAAACCACAAGTGATGAAGGCATTAAAACAGCATGGATTTACTCATATTGGTTGGGAGATGTCGGGCTTTGATTGGGACAAGAAGAATCAGCAAGGAACCAAGATTCTCGACAATGTAATGACACAAATGTGCTCAGGTCGTAATGGTACAGTGCTTTTACATGACGGTGTGTTTGAAAATGAACACGAAGGCAGACTGTTTACCGCTAAACATCTAGCGGAATGGATTCCTGTTATACGTTGTGTGGCCGATTTTGTACCGCTTACTTATTTTAAAAAAGAACTTAAAGTTTATTAGGTTTTTCAATTGATCTATTTATAAGCATAAAAAAGAGATACTGCATGCTCCACATTGTTGCCGCTGTCATTCGTGATAAAAACAATTTAATACTCATTGCCCAACGTGCAAGCAAGCAGCATCAAGGTGGCAAATGGGAATTTTCAGGCGGAAAAGTTGAGAATGGTGAAACGGCTCAACAAGCTCTTGCACGGGAGCTTGATGAAGAGTTGGGTATTCAAATAGCCGCCGCCACACCTTTAATCCAAGTACACCATCATTATCCTGACCTATCAGTTTTCTTAGATATTTATGAAGTCACCGCATGGCAAGGCGAAGCTTACGGTAAAGAAGGGCAAGCTGTACGCTGGGTGAGTCTTAATGAGATGAGTGACTATTCTTTTCCTGCCGCGAATAAGCCTATTTTACAAGCATTACAATTAGCCGATCTATGCTTGATTACACCTGAAATTGTTGATGAGGACGAGTTTAAACAAGATCTGTTGTGCTGTCTGGATAAAGGTATAAAGCTCATTCAATTTCGTGCAAAAACACTCTCGGAAGATGATTATATAAAACGTGCAAGCTGGCTATTTCAACAATGCTCATCTTATCAATGTCAGCTTGTATTTAATTCGCCTCCTACATTATTAACCGCACTCACAAACCAAGGTTTACACCTCACAAGCTATCAATTATTAGCACAAGCACAGCGACCTGATGTGAGATTATTATCAGCGGCTTGCCACAACGAAATAGAGCTACAAAAAGCACAAGAATTAGGGGTTGATTTCGTATTTTTGTCACCGATTCAAGCGACCACCTCGCACCCTGATGCGGAAGGGAAAGGTTGGGATTGGTTTAATAAGGCGGTGAGGCAAATAAATGTACCTGTTTATGCTTTGGGGGGCTTAGGTAAAGATGATCTTGAAACTGCCAGAAACAATGGCGCACAGGGTGTTGCGGCTATTAGCCAGCTATGGGTATAAGTAGGTAGACACAATAAACCTAATATTTGCTTGTTTATTTTCCGATTTTCTTTGTTATTGTCGTCGTCACGTAGCTTGGCTATGCTCCTTCAACAACGCCTTGAATATCGAAAAACACCCTTTGAAAATTTCGTTAGAATTATAATGTCCATCTACTTAAAAGCATGTTTTACGTACAAAGTATCAAAATCTTTACCCTGATTAATCTCATCAAGAAAATTAGCCAGCGTATATGTATCCAAATGACTCAACCAATGTTTTACTTCATCCTTTGCTAAAGCATAATGTGCGGTTAGTGTCTCACTATCACCGTTAAAAAATTGCCACGCATATTTTAGTTGTGACAACTCTGGTTTCTGCGGCGGTGGATAATTGTATTTCTCTCTAAAATCTAACTGCATTGCGACACCTTCATCAAACCAAAGAGGAATTTGCAGCAAACGCTTTATATATCCTATACGCGCAAACAACTCCGCATGGGCTAACTCATGGGAGATAACATCAATATTAAAACCATTCTCTCCAATGATGAGATAAGCTTGGTTTGGGAAAAATTTAGCACTTGCATAGCTATTATTCCCATAAGGTTTAAGTGCCCTCTTATTGCTGGAAGCGATGATAGTAGCTGTTGCTGCGTATGCTCCAAAGGTGTTTTCTATGCGCTTTTTACCCGCATCTATTAATACTAAAAGCTGTTGCCGTTGCTTTTTACTGGTTTCTGCTGATACATAAATATGTGGGCGAATTTCCTCAAAATCAGAAAATTCAATCAAAGAAAGCGTCACAATATCTGACCGATAAGCGGCTATTGCAAGGCTTGATAAGGTAAAGAAGACAAGTATAGAAAGTAATATTCTCACTAATCCCAAACCAAAGGTGGGTTGTCTAAAGCAGAAGATTGCTCTTTCAGGCTTAGAATATGATCATCCCAATAACGAGCAGTATAAAACCAAGGAAAGGCTAATTGGAAAGCGGGGTCTTCGGCACGTTTTGCAAGCCATGCTGCATAGTGAATCATTCTTAGCGTGCGCAACGCCTCAATCAGATGTAATTCACGGGGGTTAAAATCACGAAACTGCGTATAGCCCTCCAGAATATCGGCTAGACGGGCTGTTTGATACTGTCTATCTCCTGATAAAAACATCCATAAATCTTGGATAGCTGGTCCCATACGCGCATCATCAAAATCTACAATATGAGGCGTACCATCACGCCAGAGTATATTGCTTGGGTGACAATCACCATGTAGGCGGATATTTTTAACTGCCCCTGCTAGCTCAAAGTGATGTCGTATTTTTGGAATAAGATCATCAATTAATGCCGAGTAAGAAGTCTCAAGCTCCATTGGAATTAGCTGACTTTTTAATAAATACTGGGAAGGTTGTATACCAAATTGCTCAATATCTAAACTAGGACGTGATTGAAAATCTTGCTGCTCACCATGTAAATGGATACGCGCAAGAAAGCGCCCAATAACTTCTAATTGCTGTGGGTTATCAAGCTCAGGAGTACGTCCTCCTTTTTGTGGGTACAGCGCAAAGCGATAGTGTTTGTAGTGGTGTAGTGTTTCACCCTGTGGATTTATTAATGGCGCAACGACAGGTATTTCGCTAGCCGCTAGTTCGAGTGTTAGCTGATGTTCTTCTATAATTGCGGCATCACTCCAGCGTTGTGGACGGTAGAATTTAGCAATGACAGGAGAGTCATCTTCAATGCCTATTTGATACACCCTATTTTC
Source organism: Leucothrix mucor (assembly GCA_015663245.1). GTDB lineage: Bacteria > Pseudomonadota > Gammaproteobacteria > Thiotrichales > Thiotrichaceae > JAGLBW01. Next base: position 28,882 of record DQSN01000199.1, on the reverse strand, counting down.
ATAGCTGTTCAAGGCCAAAAAACGACCATCACATAAATACCCTTGGCTTTCTATTGAGTCCAAAATTGCATCGGGGACTAAATATTGAAAAGCAGTAGTATCACCTTGGTTTTTATCATCCACTAATGTTTCTCCCATACTTCGTTCTTAAACAACAATTATATCAATTTCTTGCATTACTAGACTCTATTGATAAGCTTAGGACTGAAAATAAAATAATATCCAGTTCTTATCAAGAATTATGTTTATTCCAGCACTTTAACATAACACCTTTCATTTATTTCCAATCAACAATACAACTTAAAAGCTATAACCTTATGAAAATAAAATTATTAACCACATTATCACTTAGCATACCATTGAGTATTTTACTAACTGCCTGTGGAGATACCAACTCTATCTCTAAAGATAAAACCGTCACGCCATCAACAGCTACCAGCAGTACAAATTCTGCCGTAAGTTTTACAAAGACAGATGTAAAAGTTGGTGATGGTGTAGAAGCAAAGTCAGGGCAAAGTGTATCAGTACATTATACAGGTTGGTTATATGAACCTAACTCCCCTGATAGTCATGGCAAAAAGTTTGATAGTTCACGTGATCGTGGCAAAGCTTTTGTCTTTCCTTTAGGCGCAGGACGCGTTATCAAAGGTTGGGATCAAGGGGTTGTAGGTATGAAAGTAGGTGGGCAGCGCACCTTAATTATCCCTTCTGATATGGCATATGGCTCACGTGGTGCAGGTGGAACAATCCCACCTGATGCCACTCTAATTTTTGATGTGGAGTTGATGGGTATTAAGTAGCAGAGCTTCTGGAGCGAGACATATCAGCTATATGCCTCGCACTATTTTGGTACTGCTTTGTATTTTCTTGACCCATAATAGTGCTCCCAACTATTTGTTATTGATACGGGATTAAACAGTCTACAAGTAACCCTATGATTCATATATCGTTAAGGAAGTTGGCACGCTTCCTGCTATGTAAATATTGCATTTCATCAAAAATATACATAGGACTATTTATGATCATTAAAAATCTTAAAAAAATGACAGCCACAGCTTTAATGCTGGGTTTATCATTTTCACTGTTATCTAGCCAAGCTTCTGCGGCAGATGACACTATAAAGGTCGGTGTTTTACATTCTCTTTCAGGAACGATGGCGATTAGTGAAACGACACTAAAAGACACTATGTTGATGCTTATTGAAGAGCAGAACAAAAAAGGTGGCGTATTAGGCAAAAAACTAGAAGCGGTGGTGGTTGACCCAGCTTCAGACTGGCCTTTATTTGCAGAAAAAGCACGTGAGCTTATCGAAAAGAAAAAAGTAGCGACTATCTTCGGTTGCTGGACTTCAGTATCACGTAAGTCTGTACTTCCTGTTATCGAAGAGTTAAACGGCTTGATGTTCTACCCTGTTCAATACGAAGGTGAAGAATCATCGAAAAACATCTTCTACACAGGTGCTGCGCCAAACCAACAGGCGATTCCTGCAGTTGATTACTTAATGAAAGACCTTGAAGTTAAGCGTTGGGTTCTAGCGGGTACGGATTATGTTTACCCTCGTACAACCAACAAAATTCTAAAAGCATACTTAAAGTCGAAAGGCGTTGCAGATAAAGACATCATGGTTAACTACACGCCATTTGGTCATTCTGACTGGCAGTCAATCGTTTCTGATATTAAGAAATTTGGTTCTGCGGGCAAGAAAACAGCGGTTGTTTCTACCATTAATGGTGATGCAAACGTTCCTTTCTACAAAGAGCTAGGCAACCAAGGTGTTACTTCTGAGAAAATTCCTGTCATTGCATTCTCAGTAGGTGAAGAAGAGCTTGCTGGTATTGATACTAAGCCACTTGTGGGTCATTTAGCGGCATGGAACTACTTCATGAGCGAAGATAATAAAGAAAATGCTGAATTCATCAAAACATGGCATGCCTTTATCAAAGACAAGAAACGTGTAACAAACGATCCTATGGAAGCGACAGTTATTGGTTTCAAAATGTGGGTTAAAGCAGTTGAAAAGGCTGGCACTACTGATGTTGATAAAGTAGTTGATGCAATGATCGGTATTGAAGTACCTAACCTTACAGGTGGTACGGCTAAAATGTTGAAGAACCATCACCTAACAAAGCCTGTATTGATTGGCGAAATCCAAGAAGATGGTCAGTTTGAAGTGGTTTCTAGAACAGATGGAGAAGTAGCGGGTGATGCATGGTCTGACTTCCTTGACGGAAGTAAAGACTTAATCTCTGATTGGACTAAGCCTATTAGCTGTGGCAACTACAATACGAAAGAAAAGAAATGTTTAGCCGCTGCTAAGTAATACTTTGGCTGAGTGTATTTATGTTGCGGGATAATCATTCTTCAACATGAGATATATCACCACGAAAGATAGGAAAGGAAGAAGTTAGCAAGTGCGCTTTTAATTTCGTATCCTTCGTGGTTTTTTTTTGATAGATTATTCTCCCCCACCCTAAAGCAAGAACGAACCCCATGATGCCCATTCTTAGCTATTCCAAAAAAATTCCGCTCTTAGGAATTATCACCCTATTTATACTTAGCTTGTTTGTATCAGCACCTTCCTATGCTGAGAAACCAGCGAATACAGAAGCATTTATTGCTTCTATCGAATTGTTAAAATCAAAAAGCTTTAAAGACAAGTCAAAAGCATTAGATCAACTAGCAACTACTAAAGACAGTCGTACCTTAAACATTATCGAAGCAATGCTTAAAGCTCGTTTGTTTTACACTAAAGCCGATAAAACCGTTGTTATTACGGTTAAAGGCTCAGAAGGTTACGCCATTACAAGTGTTTTAAAAGGTGATGTATTAGGAACGGTTGAAAAATCAAAACTGAAAAAAATCACCGTCAATAATAAATTGCGCAAAAAAATACGCGCATTGATGGCTTCTTTAAAGTTAAACAATCCTGATGCGGATGTACGTTTAGAAGCCGTTAAACAAATGATTAATAACACCGATGAGGCAAGTCTAACCGCCCTAAAAACTCAGCTAAAACAAGAAAAGGATGAGGCTGTAAAAGAAAAAATCACGACTATCCTTAACTTAGACAAGCTTTCTTCTGATGATGAGGCTGTAAAATTAGAAGCTATTTCCGCGCTTGCTGATAATTTAGAGCCAGAAGTTCGTAGCAAGATGGAAGCTTTAACGGCATCAGAAAACAAAGCAGTTGCGAGTGCCTCTAAAAAAGCACTGCAATCCATCGATGAAAGCATCAGTTTCTATGAAAATGTCAAAACATTGTTCTTTGGCTTGAGTCTTGGTTCTATTCTCGTCTTAGCATCCATCGGTTTAGCGATTACTTTTGGTGTGATGGGCGTTATCAATATGGCGCATGGCGAGTTAATTATGATCGGTGCGTATACCACCTACGTGATTCAACAACTTATGCCGAATCATATTGGTTTATCGTTAGCCGTGGCAGTTCCCGCAGCCTTTATCATTTCAGGTTTTGTGGGAATATTGATTGAACGACTGGTGATTCGACACCTGTATGATCGACCCCTCGAAACGCTGTTAGCAACATTTGGTATCAGCCTTATTCTACAGCAAGCAGTACGCGTGATCTTTTCACCCCTTAACCGCTCTGTTGAGACACCACAATGGATGTCTGGCTCTTTAGAAATTAATAGCGTGTTATCGCTTACCTATAATCGTCTTTATATTATTCTCTTTTGCCTTATTGTCTTTGCGTTGCTTTATGTCGCAATGAAGAAAACATCATTAGGTTTAAGTGTTCGCGCTGTTTCACAAAATAGACCAATGGCAAGAGCAATGGGAATACGCGCTGATCGTATTGACGCTTTAACCTTTGGTTTAGGATCAGGTATTGCAGGTGTGGCAGGTGTAGCATTATCACAGCTTACAAATGTAGGTCCTAATTTAGGGCAAGCCTATATCATTGACTCCTTTATGGTAGTGGTTTTTGGCGGTGTGGGTAATCTTTGGGGAGCATTAATAAGTGGTTTCACCTTAGGTATTGCAAACAAGTTTTTAGAACCATGGGCTGGTGCTGTACTGGCTAAAGTAATGATATTAGTGTTTATTATCCTCTTCATTCAAAAACGCCCACGTGGATTATTCCCACAAAAAGGCCGTGGAGCGGGAGCTTAATTATGTTAACGAATTTACTTACTGATGATCGCGGTGGAAAGGTTTTTCTTAGCGTACTTGCCTTGGTCACTATTCTTGTCCCCATCCTCAATATCTTTGTTCCTGAAGGAAATGTATTTCACGTTTCAACTTATACCGTCACTTTGTTAGGTAAATATCTAGCCTTTGCCATCCTTGCCTTATCAGTTGATTTAGTCTGGGGATATTTAGGTATTTTAAGCCTAGGGCATGGTGCTTTTTTTACCTTAGGCGGTTATGCAATGGGCATGTATTTAATGCTACAAATTGGTGATCGTGGTGTTTACGGCAACGCTGATCTGCCTGACTTTATGGTCTTCCTCAACTGGACAGAAGTCCCTTGGTTCTGGAGCGGTTTTGATAATTTCTGGTTTGCAATGATTATGGTCGCCTTAGTCCCTGGCACACTCGCCTTTTTCTTTGGTCTACTTGCCTTTCGCTCGCGTGTCACAGGTGTGTATCTGTCCATTATCACCCAAGCATTAACCTATGCGCTCATGCTGGCTTTCTTCCGCAATGAAATGGGTTTTGGTGGTAATAACGGACTGACCGACTTTAAAGATATTCTGGGCTTTAGTTTGCAATCAGATAATACCCGCGTAGTACTCTTTATCGTCACTGCAATCGCCTTAGGCTTGGGATATTTATCCTGTCGTGCGATTGTTGTCTCCCGTTTAGGAAAAGTCGCCGTTGCCATACGCGATGCCGAAGACAGAGTACGTTTTACAGGCTACCGTGTTGATCGTATTAAGTTAGCTATCTTCACTTTCTCCGCAGTGCTGGCAGGCATTGCAGGAGCATTATATGTCCCACAAGTTGGCATTATTAACCCAGGTGAATTCTCGCCATTGCGCTCTATTGAATTAGTCGTTTGGGTTGCAATAGGAGGGCGCGCAACACTGTATGGCGCAGTCATTGGTGCGTTAGTAATTAACTACTCTAAAACCTACCTCACCGCTGCCGCCCCTGAAATGTGGATTTTTGTACTCGGTGCAATGTTTGTCTTGGTGACGCTCTACCTACCAAATGGCATTGCAGGGCTGATGGCTAGACGAGGGGCAAAATCATGAAGATTATTGAAAACTTACGTCAAGCAACACGTCGTGATCAAGTCTATGATTTTGTAAATAAGCCAACACATAAAGAAGTGGATACCAGTCATGGTCAAATTCTCTATGTAGAAGATGTCACCGTATCTTTTGATGGTTTTAAGGCGATTAATGATCTTAATTTTTATATCGAAGTGGGTGAGTTACGTTGCATGATTGGTCCAAATGGTGCGGGTAAAACCACCATGATGGACATCATTACAGGTAAAACACGCCCCGACAAAGGTAGTGTCTGGTTTGGGCAAAACATCAATTTACTAAATTTTGATGAACCAGAAATTTCACAAATGGGTATCGGTCGAAAATTCCAAAAACCAACCGTGTTTGAATTTCATACCGTGTTTGAAAACTTAGAGTTATCCATCGCAGGTGATAAAAGCGTCTGGACAACTTTTAGAGCCAAACTTTCAGGAGAGCAGTTAGACCGCATTGATGAAGTGCTAACGACTATTGGACTCAAAGAAAATGCACAACAACGCTCTGGTTCGCTATCACATGGTCAAAAACAGTGGTTAGAGATTGGCATGCTATTAATGCAAGACCCCAAACTACTCCTTGTGGATGAGCCTGTCGCAGGCATGACTCATCAAGAAATGGATCGTACCGCAGAGTTATTAACCTCTCTCGCAGGTAAGCACTCTGTGGTGGTGGTTGAGCACGATATGGATTTTGTACGTTCTATCGCCAATAAAGTCACCGTGCTACACCAAGGTAGCGTATTAGCAGAAGGCACAATGGACGAAGTGCAAAACAATCAAAAAGTAATAGAGGTGTATCTCGGTGAGTGAAGAAGCGCAAACAATCGATAGCATTTTAACCGTCAAGGGTGTGAATCAATTTTATGGTGAAAGCCACACCTTATGGAATTTAGACCTGTCTGTTGCAAAAGGGCAATGCACCTGTTTAATGGGACGAAATGGAGTGGGTAAAACCACCTTACTTCAAAGCATTATGGGTCTATTACCAATAGAATCAGGTACGATTAATTTTGCAGGAGAAGAGATTCAAAATAAAGTAGCTGAAATTCGTGCAGGCATTGGCATTGGCTATGTTCCACAAGGTCGTCAGATATTCTCTCAACTCACTGTGGGTGAAAACTTAGCAACAGGTTTGTTTGCACGTAAAGACAAAGTGAAAAAAGTACCTGAATTTATCTTTGAGCTATTCCCAGTGTTAAAAGAAATGATTAACCGTAATGGGGGGGACTTGTCAGGCGGACAACAGCAGCAACTTGCTATCGGACGTGCTTTAGTCATTGATCCTAAGATATTAATTCTTGATGAGCCAACAGAAGGCATCCAACCAAATATCGTCGCCCAGATTGGTGACATTATTCAAAAGCTTACTAAAGAGCTGGATATTACCGTGCTATTAGTTGAACAAAAACTTCCTTTTGCACGACGTGTTGGCGATAAATTTTGTATTCTTGAACGTGGAAAAAGTGTTGCAACAGGTGTAATGAGTGAATTAGATGACGATTTGGTTAAAAAGTTTTTGACGGTCTGATTTTTGTGAACATAGATAATACAAGTGTAATTTTGACTAAACACTTTTTTAGCATTACCCTAGGGTGGAATTTAAAATAAAGTAAGGAATTTATTATGATTCTCTCAACAATAACCAGTAAAGGTCAAATAACAATCCCGAAAAGTATCAGGGAGCTACTGCATTTATTTTCAGGCGATAAAGTAGAGTTTGTTTTCAATGATAAGAATGAAGTGGTATTGAAACCGATTACAAAGAAGTCTAGCGATGTCTTTGCGAGTTTATCTAAATATCAAAAAAAATCCCCCGTTTCTATCGAGGAAATGAATGAGGGTATTAAACAACGCATGCGGCAATCTTTCTCATGATCGCATTAGACACTAATGTACTGGTTCGTTTTTTAGTAAACGATGATAAAAAACAGGCAGATGTAGCTAAAAAAATCATAAAAGAAGCAGAGCTATCGAAGCAACCTTTATTCGTTACGACTTTAGTTGTTCTCGAATTAATATGGGTCTTGGATGCAGTTTATGCGGTTGAAAGAGAAGATATTATTGGCGCAATCAGTAATTTAATCTTAATGCCCGCCTTATATTTTGAAAAACAAAGCACACTGCGTCATTTCATTAACTCAGCTAATCATTCAACTTTTGATCTATCCGATTTATTAATTGCACTCTCTGCGGTAGAGCTTGCTTGTGATACCACACTAACCTTTGATAAAAAAGCTTCCAAATTTGAATTTTTTCAAAAAATAGAAGTAGATTAATAATTACTTCTCTGCTGCTTTAGTTACAGACAAACTACAAAAAGGCTATAAACAAAAGAAACACATGACGCAAAATCCTCAAACAGAAAAAACAGGCTGGAAAGCAAATCTATCGCTTGAATTTAAAGCCACGCCTCTGCGCACGGTTATCAGTAAGCGAGAGCATAAAGGGCCACTTGCTATTCAACGTCCTTTCTACCCTGAAAATGATGTTTGTCACGTCTATTTATTGCATCCTCCAGGTGGTGTTGTAGGAGGAGACCAGCTCCATATCGATGTAGAACTTAAAGAACAAGCCCAAGTCCTTATCACCACACCTGGCGCTACCAAGTTTTATCGTAATACAGGGCAACTAGCAGAACAAAAACAAATCCTAAATATTGCCAATGGCTGTGCTTTGGAATGGTTTCCTCAAGAAAACATCTTCTTTGATAATACCCACTCAGCTCTAAGCACCACCGTTAACTTAGAAAAATCAGCTCGATTTATGGGCTGGGAGATTCAATGCTACGGACGACCTGCTGCCAATGAATTATTTAGCACAGGACAAATAACCACCACCTTAGAAATATTCCGTGATAAAAAACCTATCCTGCTTGATCGTCTACAATTAAATAACCAAGCAGAATTAAACAGCCCTCTTTGTATTAATAACTATCCCTGTTTTGGTACCTTTATATCAACCCATGCAACACCGCAACTATTAGAAAAAGCACGCTTAGCCGTTGCAGATTTAGAGACAGCAAACAACGTTGAGATGGGTATCACGCTACTGGATGATTTGCTGATAGCCCGTTGTTTAGGTCAGCACTCAGAGCAAGTCAGCACACAATTAAAATCTATCTGGTCGGCATTGCGTAATGACGTTATGCAACGACCCGTTTGTTTGCCTCGAATTTGGGCGACATAAAGTATAAATAACAGCATTCAGCACTAAGGTGCTTCTACTCCTTCCATCTCTTGAACAGCAATATCAAAGGTATACACCGCTTCCAAGGTCTCTTTTTTTTGTTTAGCAATGTACTTGGCTTTATTAACCATCAAGGTGTCAGGAAAATCAGCTTGTTTCTTTTTTTTGCTCACTTTTATTTTTTCAGCCTGCCTATAATCATTAACGGCACACCAAATGGTTTGACCATCTTCAAAGAAAATATTAGGTTCTTCAAATAGAGCGTTAATAACAGCCAAGGTTTCTTCTTTGGAGATATGATACTTTTTTCCCTGTAATGTCCACAATGTTTCAACTAAAACAATATCGCTGACTAATATTAAACTATTGCCTGTAATAATCGCCTCAGCTTTGGGTGACTGCACTTCATCATCCCAAAGTAAGTAGCGAAGTAATACATTAGTATCAATAGCAATCATGTTGTTTGACCTAAATCCATACCATCCTGCATAGATTCTTGATCACTTATAGAAGCATCACCCTTAATATGCTTTAAAAAACCTTTAGCAGCGGTAGCGACTTTCTTAATAATAGTAATACGACCATTAAAAACAAAGCTGATATATTCATCCCCTGCTTCTAAGCCAAGCTGCTTACATTGTTGAATAGGTAATGTAATTTGCCGTTTAGCGCTAATTTTTGGCATTTGAATATCCTCTTATAGAGTAGTTAGGATATTCCATTCTTTACTTGTTGTAAATAGTAAAGAATGTGATTTGGGCTAATTTTATAGATAAATCCTTGATGTTTACCTCGAATTTGGGCGACATGAGTTTATTTTAAATCTTTCTTTCTTGCCTCGTCTTCTAATTTTTTTCTTATCATAGTTACAAAGCTGATAGCCTCCTTCTTTCAAAATATTCCCCAGCCATAAAATATCCTTTTTATTGCATAATAATTTATCATACAAATAATTGAATTTACGGTAGTGGGACATTTCTGTGAAGTGATCTATATTTAGTTGATGATATATTACCAAAAAATAAAATGCCCACTTTGTGAAACTCTCGACCTATATTAAAAATCGACGATAAGTTGATTATGGCTCCTAGGTTGCTAAGAAGCGGGCTTCTCTATTTGGTACGGAACTGTCATGAAGCATCATTTGATAACGGTCAACCTAATAGCAAGGAAATGCAACAGTGGATTGGAAAAACGAGAAATAAGGCAGGTCATCAATTTAATAAGGATGTAGCAGATGAGTTTAAGGCTAATTGCTGGCAAGCTGATTCTGACGTATTTCTTACCAAGCTTCTAAATAAAAAACTTGATAAAGATTATGGTGATATTGATGTTGTCGCATGGAATCCAAAAACAGGAAAAACTCTATTACTTGAAGAGAAGAAATTAAGCAAATAAACAAAAGGAGTGCCATCCAACAGTTTGCATCGTTAATATGTCAGATGGCAATGTGTGGATAGGTTGTGATTGAATTTTTCTCGTTACCAAATTCCTATTTGGTAACGCTGTTATTTTATTTTTGGTCAAGCCCTACACTCGAAATAGAATTTCGTTACTGCATACCCAAATGGGAATTTGGGTACGAGAAATGTGAAAAACTATATAACTAGAAAAACATATCTTTAAAGCTTAATCAGGAAAATACCTCAAGGCTTCATCCCTTTCTTTCTCGATCAGTTTCCAGTTAGGATTTTTATACATGCGTATATTGCTTTCATCCGCATTGACTTTATCAAAAGCTGTGATAACAGGGCGAAACGCGGCACGATAGCAATAATTGCGACGCACACTTATTTCATCATTTTCTTTGATGCGACGATAAATCTCTAAGATTAAGTCGGCATCTGAAACTTGTTTTAAATCCATTATAAATCCTCTGTTTTTAACGTTTTCAATAACTGTAGCGACACTCTATAGCCAGTCTTTACCATTTGTTGTACCAGAACTTCAGCATTGTTAATCAGTAATTTTTGTTCTGCTAAATACAGCACGCGAATAATGCCAATATAGTTTAACTCCAATACCATTGCTTGCCGTCTCGCAAGGCGATCATCCATGATTAATAAGGTTGCTTCATTGTCCAAAGCCAATTGCATGGCTTCTATTTCACCTGCTCCCAAGCTTACGGGAAAGCTTTGTTTTACAGTAACAGAAACAGGATTAATCCAGCCCTCATCAATCGCTTGTTGTATGCGCTGGCTATCCACCGCCTCTTTTGCAATACATTCTTGATAAACCGCTTCGGGGATTTGAATGGTTGAAAATAGTTTTTGTAGAATAAAGAGGGCATCAATTCTAGCCAAAGCAATTAATGGCCCTGCATCACTTATGACGATAGCCATGCAGACACATCCTTGGTTTCATGCTCTGTTGTCTCATTTCTCGTGATGATTTCAATCCCTAAGCTCCCTAAATGATTGATAAATTCACTCAATGTTAATGCGCTTATCTTGGCGGCTTTGCCTAAAGAGACAACACCCTCCTTATATAAGTTAGCGGCTAAGGCTGGGCGAAGTCCCATTTCTGTTTTGGTCAGTGACTCATCTAAATGAATCAGTAACGCATCAGGCTCATTGCCTTTTAAAATTAAAACAGGGGCTTTCTTCGCTTCTCGCAAAGCAAGCGAGGGGTTCTTTTTTAGTTCTCTAACGTTGGTTGCGTACATAAAAACACCTTTTCAAATGAGTTGGATACTACGCAGTGTAGTCCACGCTAAGGAACTACTCAATATTGCTCGCATAATAGTTCTAATTTTTATTGATAATTCTGCTATATTTCTAAAGTAAAAATCATCACCAAAGGATTCATCATGGAATTAACCCCCAGAGAAAAAGACAAACTCCTCCTCTTCACTGCCGCACTACTAGCCGAGCGACGCAAAGACAGAGGCGTTAAGCTTAACTACCCTGAAGCCGTCGCCTATATCAGTGCCGCGATTATGGAAGGTGCGCGTGATGGAAAAACGGTTGCTCAGATGATGTCTTACGGACAAACCTTATTAACGCGCGATGATGTCATGGAGGGTATTCCTGAGATGATTCCTGATGTACAAGTCGAGGCCACTTTTCCAGATGGCACTAAACTTGTCACTGTCCACAACCCGATTGTTTGAGGTAATGCCATGATTGCAGGTGAACTACGCGTAGCTGAGGGTGAGATCGAATTGAACCAAGGGCGTGAAAAATTAAGTCTTGAGGTCAGTAATTCGGGGGATCGTCCGATTCAAGTCGGCTCGCATTATCATTTTTATGAAACCAATAGCGCTTTGACCTTTGATAGAAAGTCATCGCTGGGTTTTCGACTTGATATTGCGGCGGGAACGGCAGTACGCTTTGAGCCAGGACAAACTCGCACAATACAGTTGGTGAGTTTTGCAGGTAAACGCCATGTGTATGGTTTTAATGGCAAAGTGATGGGCAGTCTTGATAAGGAGGCATCATGAGTACCATTAGCCGACAAGCGTATGCTGAAATGTATGGGCCGACCACAGGGGATCGTTTGCGTTTAGGCGATACCGAGCTATGGTTGGAAGTTGAAAAAGATTTCACTACCTATGGCGATGAAGTTAAATTTGGCGGTGGAAAAGTGATTCGTGATGGCATGGGTCAAGGGCAAGCCGTTGCTGCTGAAGTAGCCGATACGGTGATTACTAATGCACTAATACTCGATCACTGGGGTATTGTTAAAGCCGATATTGGGATTAAAAACGGACGTATTGCGGGGATTGGTAAAGCGGGTAATCCTGATGTTCAGTCCAATGTTGATATTATTATTGGCGCAGGCACAGAAATTATTGCAGGTGAAGGTTCTATTGTCACCGCGGGCGGCATTGATGCGCATATCCATTTTATCTGTCCGCAGCAGATTGATGAGGCACTCACCTCTGGTATCACCACCATGTTAGGCGGTGGAACAGGCCCTGCAACGGGTACAAATGCGACCACCTGTACACCAGGCCCTTGGCATATTCAGCGTATGTTACAGGCGGCAGAAGCTTTTCCGATGAATCTTGGCTTTATGGGGAAAGGCAATGCCAGTTTACCTGAAGCGCTGGATGAACAAGTGGTTGCAGGCGCGTTAGGTCTCAAGTTACATGAAGATTGGGGGACAACGCCCGCCTCGATTGATAATTGTTTGTCGGTTGCCGAAAAGCATGATATTCAAGTGGCGATTCATACCGACACCTTGAATGAATCGGGCTTTGTCGAGGATACATTAGCGGCTTTTAAAGACCGTACCATTCACACCTTCCACACCGAAGGCGCAGGCGGGGGGCATGCACCTGATATTATTAAAGCCTGTGGCGAAATGAACGTGTTGCCATCATCCACTAATCCTACCCGACCTTATACGGTCAACACCATTGATGAGCATTTAGATATGCTGATGGTGTGTCATCATTTATCACCTAGTATTGCCGAAGATGTCGCCTTTGCGGAGTCGCGTATACGTCGTGAAACCATTGCCGCAGAAGATATTTTGCATGATTTAGGTGCATTTTCAATGATTTCATCCGACTCTCAAGCAATGGGGCGCGTGGGTGAAGTGATTACACGCACATGGCAAACCGCGCATAAAATGAAAGTGCAACGCGGAAGCTTAAAAGGTGATCCTGCTACGCATGATAATCAGCGCATTAAGCGTTATATCGCTAAATACACCATCAACCCAGCCTTATCACACGGGATTGCCCATGAAGTGGGTTCGCTTGAAGTCGGTAAATTAGCCGATATTGTCTTATGGAAACCTGCCTTTTTTGCCACTAAACCTAGCTTAATTATCAAAGGAGGTGTCATTGCCTCTGCGCCAATGGGTGATCCTAATGCCTCTATTCCCACACCACAACCCGTGCATTATCGACCAATGTTTGGTGCTTATGGGCGTTCCCGTTTAGCTACTCGTATGACCTTTGTTTCACAAGCCGCCGCATCCGCAGGCATAGCTGATGAGATAGGTTTAGAAAGTTTAATTGGTGTAGTAAAAGGCTGTCGAACGGTGAAAAAGAAAGACCTGATTCATAATGATTATTTACCTAAAATAGAAGTAGATTCACAGACCTATCAAGTGCGTGCGGATGGAGAATTATTAACCTGCGAACCTGCGGAAGTATTGCCGTTAGCACAGCGCTATTTCTTGTTCTAAAGCACATTACATTAATCCGTAGCCTGTGTTTCGTGCCTCAACACAGGCTACGGATGCATTTTCTTTCTCTTTGAAAAATAGTCATGCTGAAATTCAATCAAAAAATATCTGAACCCTTAAATCCAGAAACAACGCTAACGCTCACCTTCGATCAGCGTAATAAAAGCCGTTTAAAAGCCACGCTGGATGATGGTCGTGAAGCAGGTATTGTGCTGGAAAATGGTAAGCACTTAGAACATAATGATCTGTTGATGAGTAAAGTGACAGGCGATAATGAAAGCGTTGTAATCCAAATTAAAGCAGCATTAGAGCAAGTATCAACGGTTTATTGTAACGATACATTACAGCTTGCACGGGCTTGTTATCATTTGGGTAATCGTCATGTAAGCTTGCAGATTAATGCTGATTTTATTCGTTATCAACACGATCATGTGTTGGACGATATGGTGAAGGGCTTAGGTTTAACGGTACAGGTCGAACAAGCACCTTTTGAGCCTGAATCTGGCGCTTATCATACGACTTCTCATCATAGCCACTCATATTAAATCCCCCTTTATTCATTGGAAAATAACCTAGTTATGATAAAAAATTATCTTTTCTTTATTACTCTTTTTTCTTTTAGCAATACTGCTTTAGCTCATTCAGAAGCACTACACAGTAACAGCATGTATGAGCAGATGATGCACCTGTTAATCAGCCCTTTTCATAGTGCAACATTTGCTGTGCTGGTTGTTCTGCTCGCGTTCATTACTTATAAAATGCGCCCAAAAACTAAAGCCAAAAAAGTACGTCATAACGATAAAAAACTAAGAAAATAATAGTGACTAAAATGGCGCAGTCTTTGCAATTACTAAAATTACTACAGCTCAGTAGCCCAACGCTTCCTGTGGGTGCATTTGCTTACTCGCAAGGTTTGGAGTCGGCGATAGAAACAGGTTTGATAAGCAATGCTGAAAGCACTCAAACTTGCCTAGAAGATAGTTTGCGATACAGCTTACAACAAACCGATGTGCCACTTTTTTCACGTTTATATCAGGCATGGCTTGATAACGACCTTGAGCAAGTGAGCTACTGGAATCAATTTCTACGCGCTCAGCGTGAAACGAAAGAGCTACGAGATGAAGATCAGCAGTTGGGTATAGCACTGGCTCGCTTATTGTTTGATTTGGGCATTGCAGAAGCCGAAGTGTGGAAGAAAAATCCTAACGTGTGTTTTTTGACGTTGTTTACTCTAGCGGCTGTGAAATGGAAAATTAGCTGTGAGAAAGCTTGTACGGGCTATCTTTGGTCGTGGCTAGACAATCAAATAGCAGCAGCCATTAAGCTAGTCCCATTAGGGCAAACGAATGGGCAAAAAATACTATCCAATACCATCGAGATTATTCCCGATATTGTCCATAAAGGCTTAACCATCAAAACTGCCAAGATTGGCGCATCACTACCGATGCTTGCCATTCTTAGCGCACAACATGAAACACAATACTCCCGTTTATTTCGTTCTTGAGATTACCCTATGAAGAAAAAAGATACTGTCCTTAGATTAGGCATTGGCGGCCCTGTTGGTTCAGGGAAAACTGCGTTAATACGCCAACTGTGCGCTGTAATGAAAGATGAGCATGATTTTGCCGTGGTGACAAATGACATATACACTAAAGAAGATGCTGAGTTTTTACTACGCCACGAAGTGCTGGATGCTGATCGCATTGTGGGTGTTGAAACAGGCGGTTGTCCACACACGGCTATTAGAGAAGATGCTTCGATTAATCTAACCGCAGTCGAAGACTTGTGTAACCGTTTTGAAAACTTAGAGTTTGTGATTATCGAAAGCGGTGGTGATAATCTTAGTGCAACATTCAGTCCAGAACTGGCAGACCTGACTATTTATGTGATTGATGTTGCGGCAGGCGATAAAATCCCACGAAAAGGCGGTCCTGGGATCGCCAAATCTGACTTATTGATCATTAATAAAATAGACCTCGCACCTATGGTTGGCGCATCATTAGAAGTGATGGATAGCGATACTAAACGGATGCGGGGTAATAAACCTTATCTGTTTACCAACCTGAAAACGGGTGAGAACTTGGATAAGGTGGTGGCATTTATTAAAGAAGAAGGAATGTTGTAATATTGCGCTTGCCAACCTCATTAAAATATAGTTCTTTCTTAGAGCAAATAAAAAGGGCTGGTCATTAAGACCAGCCCTTTATTAATTACAGAAAGATTATAAATGCTAAGCTGCGATTGCCACTACACCATTAAATGCTTTATGTGTGCTGCTTAGCTTTGCATAGTGAGCGACTGTTTCTACGTTAAAAACAAAACGTTCCCCCGCTTGTAGTGTAATTGTTTTGTCATCGTTAGCAGCATTTAAGCTAATCATCAAAGAGTCATTTATATTTTTCAAACTAACAGGAGCGTTAGCATCAAGTGTGATAGCTTCATTGCTAAGATTCATCAACGATACGACTTCTTTGCCATTGCTTTGTTGCTGAAAAATACTAAGGCCAGAAATAACCTCGTCAGCAGGGTTTGCAACAGATGCGTTGTGAGATGCACTAAGTGCAATTGCGCTAGATGAAACGGCTGTTGCCGACAAGGCAGCACCGTATCCAATCGTTTTTAATAATTTGCGTCGAGTTTTATCAATCATTATTGACTCCATTTGTTAACATCCCCAATTCAGACAAGAAAAACAGCGGGGGAGTTCCGATTGAGCACATTACATAATGTTTAGAAAAAATGATGAGTCTGCCGAATGAGCTTATCAATCTATTAAAGGTTTTAACGGAGTTTTGCACATGACTGAGTATAAAAAAGACCCCAAAGTACTAGCTACCTTAGACGCTGAGCAATATCGCGTGACACAAGAAAGTGGTACAGAGCATCCAGGTAGCGGTGAGTATTTATCAAATCATGCGGTTGGTGTTTATGTTGATATTGTATCAGGTGAACCCTTATTTGCCTCTGCTGATAAATTTGAATCTGGCTGTGGTTGGCCCAGTTTTACCAAGCCAATTGATACGGAATATGTGAGTGAATTACGTGATACGGCGCATGGCATGGTGCGTACAGAGGTGCGTTCTAGTTATGGCGATAGTCACTTGGGCCATGTATTTACCGATGGACCACAAGATCGTGGTGGTCTACGTTACTGTATTAATTCCGCCTCCCTGCGTTTTGTTCCTCGTGATGAGATGGAGGCAGCAGGTTATGGCGAGTATATAGATCAAGTTGAGGAGAGTGATAAGCAATGAGTATTGAGCGAGCTGTTTTAGCGGGTGGTTGTTTCTGGGGGATGCAAGATTTAATCCGCAAATTATCAGGAGTGACGGCAACCCGTGTGGGTTATACAGGGGGCGATGTGCCTAATGCGACATATCGAAATCATGGGTCTCATGCCGAAGCGATTGAAATTGAGTTTGATAATGAGCTAATGAGTTATCGGGATCTATTAGCTTTATTTTTTCAGATTCATGATCCGTCAACTGTAAATCGTCAGGGTAATGACCGTGGTACTGCTTATCGCTCGGCTATTTTTTATGTGGGTGATGAGCAACGGACAATGGCGTTGAAGACGATTGAGGATGTGAATGCCTCAGGTTTATGGCCTGCGAAAGTGGCGACAGAAGTCGTTGCGGTGAGTGATTTCTGGGAGGCTGAGCCAGAACATCAGGATTATCTTGAACGTATCCCTCAAGGATATACCTGTCACTTTCCACGTGCTGACTGGGTTTTGCCTAATTCAAAGTAGTAAGAATATGATAATTTGTAGCATTTTTTGCAACCAATATTCCCTTGTTGTGCGTAGCTTAGTATAGCGAGTGCCAATATTATGTTTTTAAGGTACTTCGTACTTGCTCATTTATGAGTGTTATTAATCAAAGGATATTGTTCAATGAATACAACAAAAAAATTATCAAGTGTTGCTCTTGCTTCTGCAGCGGCAGCATTATTACTAGCAGGTTGTGCGTCAACGGCTAAGATGGATACTGCGGCAAAGTCTGGTGTGACTATGCAAAAGGCGAGTATGGCAAAAGTAGAGTGTTCTGGAATTAACTCTTGTAAAGGAAAGTCATCTTGTCAAACAGCATCAAGTGCCTGTAAAGGTTTTAATAGTTGTAAAGGTAAAGGCTGGATTCCTGAGACTAAAGCAAACTGCTTGTCGAAAGGCGGAAAAGTAGGAAAAACAATTAAAATGTAATTGTTTTTTGCGTCTGAAAATTAATCTCTAACGTATAAAAAATATAGTCATTACAATAACTTATGGTGGCTATGTTTTTATTTAATCAAAGGAGATAGTCATGAAAGTAGCAAGAAAAATGACAGGCGCATTACTCGCATCTGCGGCAGCAGGATTAATTTTAGCAGGTTGTGCAGGCACAAGTGCAAACGTCGCATCAAGTGACTCTGGTGTCAAAGCAACTAAAGTTGGTTTCTTTCAATGTAGCGGTGTAAATGCCTGTAAAGGTAAGTCGGCGTGTAAAACTGCAAACAGTAGTTGTAAAGGTTTTAATAGTTGCAAAGGAAAAGGCTGGTTACCAATGAGTGCATCAAATTGCATGGCATCTAATGGTGTTCCTGGAGATCCTTACTTTGAGTCTACCAACCAATAGTCTAATTGTTTGAGTTTTCTTGAGTTGAGACAAAGATTACTCTTCAATTTTGTGTAGGGTATTTGTTTTATTTTGGTGATAATTAACTCACTTTTTAGTAGATACGCTCGGTGAAAATCATCCTGCGTATTTTTCTGCTTCAATACTGATTGCGAATAATA
The DNA here is from genome assembly GCA_015663245.1 of Leucothrix mucor. Taxonomy (GTDB): domain Bacteria; phylum Pseudomonadota; class Gammaproteobacteria; order Thiotrichales; family Thiotrichaceae; genus JAGLBW01. Next base: position 10,544 of record DQSN01000199.1, on the reverse strand, counting down.
AATATGAAACTACCTCCGCTAGGCTTTGGTTTAGGGCTGAGAAAAGAGCACTACCAAACAATATTAGACACTTCCCCAGCAGTCGATTGGTTTGAGGTGCTAACTGAAAACTACCTTGTTCCAGGTGGAAAGCCACTCTATTTTCTTGATGCTATTAATGAACGCTACCCTATGGTCATGCATGGTGTTTCTTTGTCGATTGGTGGTAACGATCCTTTAAACTTTGACTATCTCCAGCAAGTTAAAGAGTTGGCACAGCGAACCGATGCAAAATGGATTTCAGACCACCTCTGTTGGACGGGTTTAGATGGTATCAATGCACATGATCTCTTGCCACTACCCTATACAGAAGAGGCAGTTACACACGTTGCCACACGTATTAAGCAGGTTCAAGAGTTCTTAGAACGTCGAATTTTAATTGAAAATGTCTCTAGCTATGTCTCTTATACGCAGTCGCAAATGACTGAATGGGAGTTTTTATCAGCCGTTGCAGAAGAGGCTGATTGTTTGCTGTTACTCGATGTAAATAATATTTACGTCAGTGCGATAAACCACGAGTTTGATCCTTTGGAATATCTCGATGGTGTGCCAAAAGAGCGCGTGCAACAACATCATCTAGCGGGTCATAGTGACTATGGTGATTATATTATTGATACCCATGATCACGATGTAGTGCAGTCGGTTTGGGAATTATATGCGGAATCTGTCAAACGCTTTGGGAATGTCTCAGCAATGATTGAACGTGATGATAATATTCCAGACTTACCTGAGCTAATGAAAGAATATGAGCAGATGAAGCAAATATCAGCTGATATGTTGGAGGCTGAGCATGTCTGATTTACTAGCTTTACAGCGGGATATGATGCAGTGGCTAAAAACAGAGTCAGGTGATATTCACTCACAAGTACTAGGTACAAAAAAAGTCAGTGTGGATATCAGACTGGCTATTTATGCCAATGCTTACCGTTACCGTTTGATAGATGCCTTATCGGATAACTACCCCTCTGTTCATACTTTGTTGGGTGATGAAGGTTTTTATGATGATGGCATTAAATACATCGCAGACTACCCTTCGCAACACTTCTCCATTCGCTATTTTGGCAGTCATCTCGAAGCCTTTTTAAAAGACCATCATCAAGAGACTGGCGTATTAGCGGAAATGGCACGTTTTGAATGGGCGTTACGCGATGCTTTCGATGCAAAAGATTTATCATCACTAGGTTTAGATGCTTTGCAAACAGTTGCACCAAACACATGGGCAGATTTGGGTTTTGTATTGCACCCTTCCGTAGCTCGTGTTGATTTGCAATGGAATGTGCCACAACTATGGGCAGCTATTGAGGATGAAACGGGTGAAATTCCCATTGAAGAAGCAGAGTACCCTATTCCTTGGATAATCTGGCGCAAGGATTTAAAAACCTACTATCGCTCAGTTGACGTTGATGAAGCATGGGCTTTGGATAATGTCATACAAGGGGCTAGCTTTTCAGAAATTTGTGCAGGCGTATGTGAGTGGATAGATGAAGAACACGCCCCAGCAAGGGTCGCGGGATTTATCTCAACTTGGCTCGCAGCAGATATGATTGTGGAGTTAAAGGTTACGTCGTTTTAAGTAGTCTTTGGGTCTGCTTTGGAAACTAATGTGACGTACTCCTGATAGATTGTGTAAGAGGAAATTAGCCTCCTAGGTCTCCTAGGAAGTCGCTTTAAGTAAGTGGCAAATGTAATATCCCTAACTCTCCCCCACTATGCGCTTCAACTTTGCCACATTCACATTCATTCCCGCAGTGGCTTTAAAGACTAGCAAGCGATAATTAAGCACCATTTGTTGTGAGCTGATGATGTTAGCTAAACCGCCTTCGCCTGCTTCAAAATCATTTTTAGCCAGTTCTAATGACTCTTTTGCCTTAGGCAATATTTTGGATTGGTAAAGTGTGTAGTGGTTCTTTTGTGTTTGATAACTGGATAAAGCTTGCTGAATATCATCGGCTGTTTTGGTATTCAGGGCGTTGATCTTCGCTTGCAAAGCTTTGTATTTTAATTTTGTTTCCGTTAAATACGCATCGTTCTTGGCAAAGAATCCATTGCTTTTGATCTTAGGGCGCTTAGAGAAAGCATCTCGATTGGCGTTACTTCCGACCTGCTGGCTTGTACGGTTTTGGAAGCGGCTATAGCCTGCATCAAAATCTGGATAAAAACGTTTTTCAGATAGCTGAATAATACGCTTCATCTTCTTTAAATTAGAGCGTAAACGAGCAATCTCCACACGCTTATTTTTAGCGATTATTAATAATTGTTGAGCGTTCCTTGTCATTCTAACGGGCTTTAAAGCATCTAACCTTCCCAGCTTAAAGGTCGAATCTAGATTAAGCAGTGCGTTTAAACGTGCTTGTTGAGCCTGTTGCTTATTCTTGGCGATACGGTTGCTGTTTCTATTTTCTTCAATTTCAATATCAATCTGTAATATTTCATTTAAGCTTGAGGTATTGCTCGCATAAGCATTTTCCAGCTCCTCTTTAAGGGATTGTAACAGTTTGTTATTTTGCAAGGTGAGGCTGCTTTCTTGCTGGGCATATTGCAGCTCATAATAAGCAATGCGTACCTGAGTAATCACATCTTGCACTGTTTGTTTTAGCTGCAAGCGAGAAGACTCTACAGACTGATCAATAATGGATGCTTTTAATGCGGTTAAGCCAGGAAAGGGGAATCCTGAGCTAACTGATTTATTATGTTTCTGCGTACTTCCCGTAAGGTTTATGTCTTTTGTGAATGCCGAGTATTGCACCAACATATCATCCAAAGCACTCACCTGATCATATTTAGACAAGCTAGCAAGTGCAGTTTGTTGGCTGCTTTTAATATCCAAATTATTTCTTAATGCGATGCTTAAAACTGCACTTAAAGGTGCTGTTTGTTTTAAGCTGTTTTTTATAGCTGATTTTTGCCGTGAGGCAGATGATGGCGTATACAAACCATTACGCCCTACAACCGACCTAATACTCCCATGAGAGCGTTTTTTATGTTGAGTCATTCGTTTTTTCTCAACCGCTAAGAAGCGGCTGATGTTGCCCGTATTAACAGGGTATTTTTTTACATGCGCAGAGCTAATAGCAGCCTGAGGACTTAGGTTGTTTTTTACATAGCTAGAATATTGATGATGATCTGCTTCGTACTGCAAACGCTGCAAGGTATTAGTCTTTGGTTTGATGCTGCTACAAGCAGATAATCCAATCACACCAAGCAGTGGCAGGGCTATTACTATGAATTTCTTAGTTGGATACTTCACAGTTTTCTCCCCGTTAGTTTTTCCATTTCCGCAATGCTTTTAGCGTAATCTGCCAAGGCGCGGTGATAGGCTAATTGAAAGTTAAGCCATGTTGACTGAGTCTCTACATATTTGGCAATAGAACCTTTATTTTCTCGATACTGTAGCTCGGCAATATGCATGGCACGATTTGCCTGAGGGATAAGATTATTGCCATATAAAGTGATTAATCGGTGCGAGTTATTTAATTTAAAATACACACCTTTCACCTTATTTTTAAGTGTGCTCATTAAAGATTTTTTATCTTCAATACTTCTTAACTGCTCCAATCTTGCCTGCTCTTTTATCGCCTTATTTTTAGAAAGATTCAGCGGGATATTAATACCAATACTTACCGCGATACCATCACGGCTATTATCTTCTAGTCCCGCAATATTAGTGCTACCTATCTGCGTATAGCGCAAACCAAAATCAAAATCAGGGCGACTAGCATACTGAGATAACTGCTTTTTAAGCTCCCCCTGCTTAATCATCACATCAGCAATTTTCAACTCATCATTCGACTCAGCCCATTGATACAAGCTTTTTAATGAATGTGGTAATTTTGCGGGTTTGCGCACTGCACTATTAATTCTAAATACCTGTTCAGGGTTACGATTAAGCAGAGTATTTATACGTGTATTCTCAGTTGAGCGTAACTCTTCTAGCAACTGTACATCGTAGGCAACTTGCGCATACTGGCTTTGTGCCTTAGCGACATCGTTAAGGCTGCTAATATTAGCGGCATAATCAAACGTGGAAATACGGGTAATTTTTTCGAGAGATTTTTTATTTCTTAAGCTCAGTTTTATCGCATTTTCCAGATAAACCAACTCATGGTAGGACTTTTTCAAGTCAACAATCAAATCACGACTGGCTTGGTCATAACGCAGTTTAGCAATTTCTATCCTTTGCTTAACTACCTCACCTTTGAGCGCAAGTTTACCAGGGTATGGAATTTTTTGATTAATAGAGAGCGCTCGTTCTTGTGGTCCAAGGCGGGTTTCAATAGGGCGCAGTGACTCGCTGTATACCAAGCGTGGATCATTTAAGGCAGTTGCCTGTGGATACTGCTGAATCAAGCTTTTCCATGCCAATTGCTTCGCTTTAAGTGTGGAATTATTGTTGATAGCTATTTTCACCAATTGATTAAATGGCGTAATAGGCACTTGAGCTGCTACCACTGTATTTATCATTAAGCTGATGGCAAATACTGCCGAGAAGAATGGAATCATTTTAATTTTCATCTTATTTTTTCTCCTGCTTCTTATCGGCACGGCTGTTTTTTAACGGTGATCGCTTCCAGATAAGGTAAATGGCGGGGATAACAAAAAGGGAAAGTAGCGGTGCAGTAATCATGCCGCCGATCATGGGAGCGGCTATACGCTTCATCACATCTGAGCCAGTGCCAGTGCCAATCATAATCGGCACTAACCCTGCAATAATGACCGCAACGGTCATGGCTTTAGGACGCACACGCATTACTGCACCTTCCATGATGCTGTCTTTAAGGTCAGTGATTGTTTTTAGGTTTCCTGCTATATGCCGCTCCCCTAAAGCATTGTTTAAATAAATTAACATGATAACGCCAAACTCGGCGGAGACCCCCGCTAAAGCAATAAAGCCAACCGCAACGGCGACTGAAAAGTTGAAGTCCAAAATATAGAGATACCAAATACCACCCGCCAAAGCGAAAGGTAGCGATAGCATAATAATCATCGCAGCAGTCATACTGCGAAAAGTCATATAGAGTAACAATAAGATAATCAATAACATCATGGGTATAACCAGTGATAGCTTATCTTTCACACGTAATAAGTACTCATATTGACCTGCCCATGTGACGGAATATCCTGGGGGAAGTTTTAGCGTATCTTGGAGTTTTTGACGCGCACTTTCAACATAGCCACCAAGGTCAACATCGCGAATATCCACAAAGACCCAGCCATTTAAACGTGCATTTTCGGTTTTGATCATCGGTGGACCTTCGCTAAAGCGAATGCTTGCTACACGCGATAGTGGAATATGTGCGCCAGAAGGTGTCACTAGTGGTAATTCCATCAACTTGTCAATATCATCACGGGTATGACGTGGATAACGCAGGTTCACAGGATAGCGTTCTAAGCCTTCCACTGTTTGCGTGATATTTGCACCACCGACAGCTGAGCTGATAATGGTTTGAATATCGGCAATATTAAGACCGAAACGCGCCGCAGTGACACGATCAGGAATAATCTCAATATAACGTCCACCCGAAACACGCTCTGAAAATACCGAGGCGGTGCCAGGAACATCCTGCAAAATTGCTTCTATATCTTTACCGATTTGTTCGATGACTTTTAAATCTTGCCCTGCGATTTTGATACCAACAGGTGTTTTAATACCTGTTGCCAACATATCAATACGAGTTTTGATGGGTTGCACCCATGCATTTGTTAGTCCAGGGAATTTGGCTAGCGCATCAAGTTCAGCAATCAGTTTTTTCAAGGTCATGCCTTTGCGCCATTCACTCTTGGGTTTGAGCATAATGGTGGTTTCAAGCATGGTTAAAGGCGCTGGGTCGGTGGCAGTTTCTGCTCGTCCGACTTTACCAAATACCCGCTCTACTTCTGGCATGGTTTTAATTAACTTATCTGTTTGCATTAACAACTCGCGCGCCTTACCAATCGAGATACCAGGGAGTGTAGTTGGCATATACAAGAGATCGCCTTCTTCCAACTCAGGCATAAATTCACTGCCGATATTTTGTAAGGGAATAAAAGCAGATAACATAATCAAGAATGAGGCGAAAATGGTGAGCCAAGGCGCTGACAAACAGGCTTTAAGTAAAGGGCGATAAACCCCAATTAAAAAAGCTGATAGCGGATTGCTACTTTCTTTGGGCAAATTTCCACGTATTAAATAGCCCATTAAAATAGGTACTAAGGTAATGGATAAGCCAGCCGCAGCCGCCATTGAATAAGTTTTAGTAAAGGCGAGTGGCGAGAATAAACGACCCTCCTGTGCTTCAAGAAAGAAGATAGGCACAAAACTCAAAGTAATAATCAATAAGGAGAAGAATAAGGCAGGACCAACTTCAATTGATGCCTTGCTGATAACCCGCCAATGATCCTGACCTGTGGGCATTTTTCCATACTTTTCTTTGTAATACTCCAGATGTTTATGGGCATTTTCGATCATCACAATTGCCGCATCAATCATCGCTCCAATAGCAATTGCGATCCCTCCTAGTGACATGATATTGGCATTGATGCCTTGCTGCTGCATAACGATAAATGCTGCCATAATCCCAATCGGCAAGCTGAGAATAGCAACCAATGCAGAACGCAGATGGAACAAAAAGACTAAGCAAACAATCGCCACCACCGCAAACTCTTCTAGCAGTTTAACTTTGAGGTTATCGACCGCACTTAAAATTAATTTAGAACGATCATAGGTAGTAACAATCTCTACACCTTTGGGCAAACCTGCCCTCAGTTGCTCTATTTTTATTTTAACATCTTTAATGACTTGTAAGGCATTCTCACCATAGCGCATCACCACAATACCGCCCACCACTTCACCTTCACCATCTAACTCGGCTATTCCGCGCCGCATTTGTGGGCCTATGCGAACTTTGGCAATATCACGCAGGAGAATCGGCGAACCTGTGGCTTTGTTTAAGCTCACAGGAATGGTTTCAATATCACTAACATTTTTCAGATAGCCTTTGGAGCTAATCATATATTCAGCTTCGCCCAGCTCCATCACCGAACCACTGGTTTCTTGATTAGCACGCTGAATTGCAGTTTTCAGTTGCTCTAAAGTAATATTGTAAGCCCGCAAACTATCAGGGTCAGCAATCACTTGATACTGCTTAACCATGCCGCCAATGGTGGCAATTTCGGAGACACCCTTAACCGTTTGTAGCTCGTACTTTAAGAACCAGTCTTGCAAAGAACGTAGTTGCGATAAATCGTGAGTATTGCTTCTATCAACAAGAGCATACTCATACACCCAGCCAACTCCCGTGGCATCAGGACCTAAACGAGGTTCAACACCATCAGGTAGTTGACTAGCAGCTTGAGTTAGATATTCTTGAACGCGCGCTCGCGCCCAATAAATATCCGTACCATCTTCAAAAATCACATAAACGTAAGAATCACCAAAAAAGGAAAATCCACGCACTGCTGTAGCTTTTGGAACACTTAACATGGTGGTGGTAATAGGATAAGTAACTTGATCTTCGACCACTTGTGGTACTTGTCCAGGGAAGCTAGTTTTTACAATAACCTGAACATCAGACAAGTCAGGAATAGCATCCAGCGGTGTATTTGATAGCGATACCAATCCCCATACTGTAAGCAATGCAGTCATCATCATGACTAAAATACGGTTGCGGATCGAGGCTTCTATTATATTTGCAAGCATGGTTATATCCCCCGATTATTTGCCGCTAAGTCGTCTAAAACTGGCTTGTAGATTACTTTCGGAATCAATCATAAATTGCCCTGAAACCAGTATCTCATCGCCTTCACTAATACCTTCTAATACCTCAACGTGCCCTTCAGATTTCAAACCTATTTTAATCTCGACGGGTTGGTACTGCCCATCGTCAATACGCTTAACCACGCGTGGGCTATTTTCATAATAAATGATGGCTTCGGAAGGAATGCTTAAAGCCTGTTTACTATCGTTATACAGGGTAACGTCGGCAAACATATTGGGTTTTAGCTGCTGCTTAGGTGAATTGAATTTTAGGCGGATTTTTAGAGTGCGTGTGCTGGGATTGAGCTCGGGGTAGATATAATCGATCACACCTTTCCACGTCTTCGCAGGAATGCCTTGGACTTTTATCTCTGCTCTATTACCAACTTTAACCCAAGTGAGTTGATGCTCGAACACATCCACAATGACCCATACGGTGGATAAATCGGCAATGGTGTAAAGCTCGGTGGTTGGCGTGATATACATGCCATCACGAATGCCGACACTAACCACGACACCATCATGCTTGGCAATAATCGGGATACGGTTTTGTGATTTTCCTGTGCGTACTATTTTATTAATCACACTTTGTGGCACGCTGAGATCACGTAACCTTGTTTTAGAAGCTTCGCTAAGTGATGTGCCGCGTCTTCCTGAGATAACAGAGCTAGCTCTTCTGGCAACTATCAGGTCTTTTTGTGCCGCAAGAATATCGGGTGAATAATATTCTAATAGCACCTTTCCCTTACTGACCTTATCGCCAAGTGAGCGGGTATTAACATGCTCGACCCAACCATTAGAACGTACATGCACATGATGCAAAGTATCTTCGTTATAAGTTACCGAACCAATGGTTTTGATGGTGCGTGACAAGCTACGTCGCTGTGCTTTTTCAATACGCACCCCCATGTTTTGCGCAATGCTGGCATTAATGGTTATCTGTGGTAAACCATCGTCATCATCAGTATTTGTGTTTGTTTCGTAAACAGGTACTAAGTCCATGCCCATGAGTGATTTTCCTGGCTCATCGCGGCGGTAATTAGCGTCCATTGGCGCAACCCAGTAAAGAATTTTCTTTTCTTTAGGAGATTCAGCTTTCTTTACAGGCTTGGGTTTAACGGGGCTTTTTAAGACTAAATCCATGCCACAAATCGGGCAATTACTTGGCTCACCTTTGATAATTTGCGGATGCATCGGACAAACATAAGTAGGATCATTATGACGATCAACATGCTCTTCTAGGCTGTCGTTGGCGACAATATCAAACGTTTGATCAAATGTTTGTCCTGTGAATTGTCCTATCGAATCATCATATATTTTTTCAAGTTTAGGATTGTCGTTAATAAGCCAAATGCCCATTACCGTTAAAGCTGCCAGCAATACTAAAAAGATAATTGTCTTTATTAAAAATTTCATAAATAGCCCGATATATTTTTTATCGTCAGAAAATCACCCGTTAATAGGGTGAATTTTGGGTATTCTCAATTAAATTTTTGCAGATTAAACAATAATTGCGCGTTAACCTTGGATGGAAAACAACATTACGACAGTGTTTTAATCTTTGAGAAAACCGAAGAGGATTATTTAAATAACGGCTATTGGGGGGCGATAAAGAGAATCAGAACGGAAGTAACTAAGAGTAGTTATTAGGGAGTTTTTGAATACAGTACGACTGTGCGTAGTGGCGATATTCGTCAGTGAGTGAATTGCAGAATAACTAGATTGACCATTATCACAATCACACGACAACTCAAGTGTTTGACAGCAGTCATGAGCTGTAGCAGTCACTGCTTGAATTTTATCTAAAGCAGTTGTTACTGGACTAGCATGCGTCATATTTTGATGAAGGGCAGGCGCAGCAATAGAGAACACGGGAAGTGCCGTCATGATTAACATCAGTAAAAAGGAGGTTATACGCTGCATATTGTTGTCTTACGGTCAAAATTGTTATTTAGATGCCATCTAACTTGAAGAAGTTTTAGAGTCGGCTTTTCCTCTGCGGCGATCAACTCTTATGATTTACGCCTTTTCGTAGAAGAATTTCAGTGTATAACATTTCAATCATAATGTCTCTGCAACATAATATTAGCGACTTCTTCAAATCTGTTGCTCAGCCGTAAGCAACCTGAAACCTAACACAGAGGGAAGAAAAAAGGGGAGCACCAAATATCAACTTGAGTCTAAACTACCAACTCGTAAAGAGTTATACGAATAGCTCATTTGATGAGAGTATTCGCTCCTTTGATAGAGAAAATACTCCAGATTATACAAAATAATTGATATAAACTAGCCTATGTCAGTTTATTTCAGGTCACTATGCGCATTAAAAACAAGATTAGACAATTAGTTAAAAAATACGAAGATGATAGAGATGCGTATTTAAGTCCAGTTTATAACGAAACACAGCTCCGAGCTGATTTTTTAGATCCTTTTTTTGAGCTGCTTGGCTGGGATGTTAAAAATGAAAAAGGGACAAATACTCATGAACGAGAGGTTTTACTTGAAGAGTCGTTAAAAGCGGATGCAACCTCTAATACCAAAAAACCAGACTATACATTCCGCTTGTTTTCTGAGCGAAAACTCTTTGTAGAAGCCAAAAAACCCTCTGTAAAAGTTGAAATAAATAATGATGCGGCGAAATAGGTGCGTCGATATGGATTTACAGCAAAGTTAAAAATATCCGTTCTATCAAACTTTGAATACCTTGCGTTGTATGACTGTTCGCAACAGGTTAGTGATACGGATGATGTAACAAAGTCACGAATAAAGCTGT
>DQSN01000114.1 GCA_015663245.1 Leucothrix mucor | reverse complement strand
AGCTTTTTGTGGTCTAGTATTTTGCTTATTTGTCTGCTGATTATTTGCTACATTGCCTGATTTCTGTTGGTTATTCTTGGTCTGCTGATTTTGAGGTCGCTTATTCTGTTGCTGATTGTTTGTACGATTACTCTGCTTTTCCTGATTATTAACTGACTTATTCGTATTATTTTGTTGGTTACGTGTTTGTTGACGGTTATTATTTTTTTGACGCTGATTATTCTTACGTTGGTTATTGTTGTTAGTATTCTGACGGCTATTTTGCTGACGTTGATTATTCTGCCTGCTGCTGTTATTGCGCCCTCGTGTATTATTCCTATTGCGACTATTCTGCTGACGATTATTTTGTCTTGTTTGGTTTCCTGACTCGTTCTTTTCTTCTTTAGCTTCTTCCTCTTTAACTACTTTTTTACTGCCAAATAGTCCACCAAAAATACGATTCAACAATCCTGGGGTTGGCTTAGTTTTGTCTTCCTGCAGAGGAATAGGAGAAGGTGTGGCAGGTGTTGCTTGCCCTACTACTGCCATAGCAGGAGCCTGCTGTCCTTCAAGGTCTTTTACACTATCTACCTGCTCAGGTGGTTTTATAATTTGCTTATAACTACGTAAACTATCATCCACATCATCTTCTTTAATACGTTCAATTTCATAATGAGGCGTATCAAGATGGTGATTTGGCAAGACCGTTAATTTAATATTATGACGTGCTTGAATATCCGCTAAAGTTTTACGCTTTTCATTCAATAAGAAAGATGCAACATGCACGGGTGTTTGTGCAGTCACCTCATAAGTGCCATCCTTCATAGCTTCTTCTTCCATCAGACGTAAAATGGAAAGTGCTAGAGACTCAACACCGCGAATAGTGCCTTGACCGCTACAACGAGGACAAACAATTTGGCTTGACTCTCCAAGTGAAGGGCGTAAACGCTGACGTGACATTTCGAGCAACCCAAAACGTGAAATTCGTCCTACTTGTACACGCGCACGATCAACCTTTAGTGACTCACGCAAACGACGCTCTACTTCACGTTGATTACGGTTTGGCTGCATATCAATAAAATCGATAACAACCAAGCCACCTAGATCACGCAAACGTAACTGTCGCGCGACTTCTTCAGCTGCTTCTAAGTTAGTATTAAGCGCCGTCTCTTCTATATCTGAACCCTTCGTTGCACGAGCAGAGTTTACATCAATAGATATTAAGGCTTCCGTGTGATCAATAACAATCGCACCACCAGAAGGTAAAGTCACTTCACGATGAAATGCTGACTCAATTTGATGCTCGACTTGATAACGACTAAATAAAGGCACGGTATCTGTGTAGTGCTTTAATTTACGTAAATTATGTGGCATTACAGCCTGAATGAAATCATGCGCTTGCTGATAAACACGCTCATTATCAATCAATATTTCACCAATATCTTTACGGAAGTAATCACGCAAGGTACGGATAATGACATTACTTTCTTGATACAGAAGAGTGGGGGCTTTGTGCTGCTCATTGGCGGTAGTAATTGCTTCCCATAGAGTAAGTAAATACTCCATATCCCAAGTTAGTTCTTCTAACTCACGGCCTACACCCGCGGTGCGAACGATAGTTCCCATGCCTTCGGGAATACTTAGCTGGTCAAGAATTTGACGAATTTTATGACGATCTTCACCTTCAATACGGCGAGATACACCACCCGCTCTTGGATTGTTTGGCATTAAAACAAGATATCTACCCGCCAAGCTAATTTGAGTGGTTAGTGCAGCACCTTTATTCCCGCGCTCTTCTTTATCCACCTGAACCAGTACTTCTTGTCCTTCTCGGACAACATCTCTGATAGAAGGACGACCAGAGATTTTTTTACCTCTAGGATCCCAATATTCACGTGATATTTCTTTGAAAGGCAAAAAACCATGGCGATCAGCACCATAGTTGACAAAAGCCGCTTCAAGACTTGGCTCTACACGAGTGATAATGCCTTTATAAATATTAGATTTTTTTTGTGCGCGGAAAGGATGTTCGATATCAAGATCATAAAGATACTGACCATCGACCATTGCAACACGGACTTCTTCTGGCTGGGTTGCATTTATTACTATTCTTTTCATGTGATTAACGTTTCCTGTTAATGTAACAGCCTACGCTTGCCAAAGATCAGAAATGAAAAATACAAAAAACACCGAATTATCTTCCAAGTCTTTAAGTGCTCAGATAGATATTCTGGCTTTACGCACAATGATATTATCGTTACAAAAGTACACAAGCATTTTAAATGATTGAAAAATGCCAGCCGACTCTTTAATAAACGATGTCACAATCCCACTAAACAGCACCTTTTCACACTTGCGTTTTTATATAAAAACAGGTGTGAAAAGGTGCTGCAAGGTAACATTATTCATAGCCTACATATTAAAACCATGAATAAATTATTGTAAAATCATACTGTTGTGAAAACCTCCCAACCATCAATCATCAATCATCAGCTCATCACGACGTGGCATAATTAAGCTAATCACCTAAATTCAAGTTCAAAAATAAGGTTTAACTGTATGGGGTTAGGCTGAAACACACCTAAAAACAAAAAAGGGATATAGGTGTTGTATTATAATTTCTATTGACAAGGAAGCTATCAGACTTAATATATTAATAATTAAGTTATTAAGTGTCCTCAACCCGTCTGTTTGTCATTTCGACCAGTACGGATCATAAAATATAACGAAATATTAAAAAAAGTGTAAATATTCCGATTTTTTCTTTTTTAGTAGGCAAATACCAATCTAAAACTAGTAAAAGCTGTTTGCTCTAAGCGGCTAAAATCTTGATTTAATAAAAGCAGACCTATCAGCCGACGCGCTAATATATCAATAAGCTAGCTTGTTATCAATAAATATTAAGTAGGAAAAGAAAATTTTAATTGCTTTTCCTACTTAATATATCTAGGGGAGATTCTCAGTCACCTAATTTGTAGTATCTAGAGGCTAAAACCCACTATCGACTTCGCAAGTATTTTAACTTTTGCTTTATTTTAATTTCTAAACCACGATCCACGGGTTCGTAATAAATCTGTTCCCCATGTTTGTCAGGGAAATACGTTTCTCCTGCTGCAAAGCCCTCATTTTCATTATGTGCATAACGATATTCTTCCCCATAACGCAATGATTTCATTAGTTTTGTTGGTGCATTGCGTAAATGCAAAGGAACCTCCAAAGAACCTGATTGTTTAGCATCTTTCATAGCTTCCTTATAAGCCATATAAACCGCATTACTTTTAGCAGCAGATGCTAGATAGATAATAGCTTGAGCAATTGTTAGCTCACCTTCTGGGCTTCCCAAACGCTCATAGGTTTCCCATGCATTTATGGCTAAAGTCAAACCACGTGGATCGGCATTACCAATATCTTCAGAGGCGATACGTACAACACGGCGTGCTATATACAAAGGGTCGCAACCACCATCAATCATCCGACAAAACCAATACAGTGCGGCATCGGGGTTAGAGCCGCGTATAGACTTATGCAAAGCTGATATTTGTTCGTAAAAAATATCCCCTTTATTATCAAACCGACGCCTTGTCTCTGTCACTATTTCATCAAGGGTATTTTTTTCGATTAATAAACCATTAGTAGTTTGTACTGCTAAATCAATGGCAATTTCCAACCAATTTAATGCCCGTCTGGCATCGCCATCCGCCGCAGTAGCAAGCTGTACTAAAACACCTTTGGCAACCTGTATATCAAGTTGTCCAAAACCACGTTTTTCATCATTTAATGCTGTTTCAAGTATACGGAGAATATCTTCGCTACTCAATGAGCGCAAAACATAGACACGAATACGAGACAGCAAAGCATTATTTAATTCAAAAGAAGGGTTTTCTGTAGTCGCTCCAATAAAGGAAAATGTACCATCTTCAATATGCGGCAAGAATGCATCCTGCTGTGCTTTATTAAAGCGATGCACTTCATCAACAAATAGCACGGTAGAGCGTTGTTCTGTTTCACGTAACAACTTGGCTTGCGCAACTGCTGCACGAATATCTTTAACCCCAGCAAGCACTGCTGACATTGTAATAAATTCCGCTCCACTATAGTTGGCAATCAACTTAGCAAGAGTTGTTTTACCTGTTCCTGGAGGTCCCCAAAACAGCATGGAGTGTAGGTGATCATTGGTGATGGCGGCATGCAAAGGCTTACCTTCACTCAACAAATGAGTTTGCCCGCTATATTCTTCTAGGCATTGGGGGCGCATGCGTTCAGCTAGAGGTTTGTATTTATTATCTGAAAACATATTTATGGACAGGATAGCTCTAAAAGTGATAATTGATGATAACCACCTTTAGAGGAAAAGCAAATTGCTTATTATATTTCCCACTTAGCTAGAATAACTTCCTTAAGAGCTTGGGAAATGTAATATCATCATGATAGACCATTAGTCTTATAGCAACGAACGGCGATACGTTTTCGTTCTGTTTCTCCAGCCAGGCAACCAACGCGCTTCATTATTTGCCTGCGGAGAATTCCTTACACGCCTTTCTAGAACAGCTTGAGTAGCCCTAGAAAACTCATCCAGTGCCTGAGAACCTGCGACAACAGGGCGCATTTCTTGCAGTGCCTGCAATAAACCCCAGCCCTGATTGTTATACCTTTCACTGGCTTTGATACCCTTGCCTTTGAAGTTTATATAATCAATAAGCGGATACCAGCCACCTTTGGTATGCGCCAAAGCATTGTAATTATTAATAACTCGCTGACGATCTTGGGGCGGCACAAGTTTCACTATTTGCGGGATGGATTCATGGATACGATCAAAAAAGAACTTTGTTTGCAGCTCTTTAGTATTTAACAATAATATTTTTAGTTGCTGAAACTCTCGGTCATTTTTTGCATGTTCAAAGCTGGCTTTATTTGACCAAGGTGCGCCACTGTAGCGCGCATTTTCCAACCATCGGGGTATCTCAACACCATGTTTAATAAAATAGCCTATCATTGCAGGAAAAGTCTCATCAAAACGCTTTGGTTCACCTGCTGGATACCAAATAAAATGCCCTATTCCCACCGATGCAAAATTCTCACCCTTCGCCCAAATCATTAATTTATCAGGACTTGAAGATGCCTCATTTAAATATATCTTGTCACTAATAACACGTAATTCATAATTAGAAAGGCTGGGGCGTTGTACGCCTTTTGGATAAACGATAGGAGGAAGAACAACAGGCTCTGGAGCGGGAGGATCTATAATAACAGGAGGTTGCGGCTGAATAATAGGTGGTGGTAATGGACGCATTGGCTGACATGCCGATAAAACAAGTGCCGATACACTCGCAAGTGCTAATAAATTAGTAATTCTCATTTGATTCCCCTTAGTAGCAAAGAACCAACCCCAGACTATAATACTTATGCCCTAAAGGAGCCTCTAATTAAGTCCAATTATTTTATGCTAGCTAGGAGCCTAATTCTAATTGACTTAACCAGAGACTCTTTAATCTGAGGTGGTCTTTTTATTATTGTATATTATTTTAAGCTACGACATAGGGGAGACTCTATTAGTTCAAAAAAAGTTAATCAAACATAGAGTCGGTAGCCTTTTCGCCTAACATTTCTTTTTTCAAACTTGCTTGTGCGGGCTTGTTTGAGAGCCAAATACCAAATAAAGCCTTTTTGAAAGCTAGAGATTTAACGGTAGCCTGAGGTTTGTTATTTTTGAGTATTTTGGTTCCCGCTGCTGGCGTATAAACAAAATCAAATTCATCACCTTTTTCTATTTTTTGCTTAAAGACACCCATAAACTGATCTATGTTCGCCTGTATTGGGGCGGTTTTTCCCCCAGTAGAATGACTAAAGCCTTGCTTGGTCGCTGTCTCCATTTTTTCAGCTGTTATAAAGCCAGATATTATTTTCAAGCGAATCGCCATTGGTTCATTCGCCATAATTATTTTATTTGCATCAGCACTTTTAGCATTAAGGTACAAACCGCCTGCATACAGAGTAAGTACAAACTTTGTACGTAAACCCGCCCCATTTAAAACCAAAGACTTACCACCTACCGACATTTTATCAGGCAATGTAACTCCTCCCGCGCTATAAGCAGACACACTGCTACTGCCCAACAATAAGCATAAAGTCACAAGAAAATAATTAAAAATACGCATAACGAAGCCTCCAATACAGATGAATATTAAGTATAGACCAAAGAAAAAATCTTGTCTTAGGAGATGATTTAGCGTGATTTCAGTGATTCAGTAACAGTGTCTATGTGACGAAGCTGGTCTGATAAGGCTCTATTTTTAACAACAAGTGTTTCAAATTTTCCTTGTAGCCTTAGATTGGACATATCAATTTTTTCAAGCTTTAGTTGCACGATAGAAAGTTTTTTCTCTAATTCCATAATGATTTTTTGCTCATATTCACTTAAAGCAGCTTCGGCAACATCTGGAACAAGCCTTTCTGGAATGACGATATTTGAATAAATACTTTCAGCAGTATCATTCTCAGAAGAAGGTGACTCCTTTGGGTAAATAACCTTGAGACTCTTATCAGGAGATGAAAGAGTAAACATGACCGCTTCCTCCTCTACTTCTGGGGCAACACCTTTTAAAGCAATGCTTATATTTTCACTGTCTTGGGGAAGGGTAGCTTGAAAACCACTGAAACTTTGAGTGGTATCAGTAAGTTCTTTTTGTATTACTATATTTTCAGTCGCCACTTCTTGTTGATCAGTAGCTACAATAGGTGTTGCTGTTATTTGTTTATTACCGCTTTGCACGGTTACCGCATACGCAGCCCCTAACAAGGTTCCTAAAATCACAACACCTACGATTCGTAGCGGTGTTTCTATGCGAGCTATATACTTTAACTTCTTCCATAAATTACTTTGCTTTACAATAGCAGAACTAATAACGGGAATTTTATCTTCATTCTTATTACGGTTTAAAAACTTCTGAATCCATCCTTTTTTTGCTAGCACTAAGGGGGTTCCGTAGTCTGCCAGTCTATCCATCTTCCTTTGCAACATAAAATCCATTTTCCATTCTTAAACATCCTATTCAGAAAATGATTTTTATACCACAGCATCACTCAATAAACCTTTTTAGAAGTGTAGGTTCTGTTGATATTTTATGATTATCTAAATATGGACTCCCACCATCGCTTCCTATTATTGGGTTGAGGAAACGCAGATGGCAAATCGACTGGTTTTATTTTTGATAAAACCCAGCCAGGTAAGGGAGGTGTACCGCTAGATCCACAAGCAGTTCCAAGATTGCTAGGATCGTATATTTTAATAAATGTTGGCTCCTCGATATTATTAGCGTAGACGATGCCACAATAATCCTCGTCATGTTCCCGACGAAGTAGCTGATCTACCTCCTGAATGAAATGCTCCACTTCATCAATTACCACAGGTTTCTCAGGCGGCACCTCTCCAACGGCATAAACAAACCAATTACTTTCTTTATTTTTAACAACTTGCAACCACAGCTCATCTAACTGAGACCAACGTAAAACCCCCGAAAAGCTCCCTTTATAAGCCTTATAAAAAGGATCGTTATGTAGTACTTCTAACTGCTGCAAGCTCAACTCAACTTTAGATACATTCATTCAATTAACTCCAAGGTATTTCCATCAAAGTCACGACAAAAAAGTGCCTTTCTTCCTGATTTGCTCATTGTATACATTATGTTTGCTGCCTTTAGACGCTGACATATCTCATCCAAATCACTCACACGAAACGCTGCATGACGGTCACGTCCGCCATGTTCAGGGCGATCTAAAGAATCAGGATTAGGTACTTCCAACAAATGAATTTGCTGCCCTTCCCCAACAATCAGCCATGCCCCTGAAAATGCTAAATCAGGACGGTCTGTTGCTACTTTTAAGCCCATAACATCATGATAAAACTGTAATGCACGCTCTGTATTTGCAACCACCATACTTACATGATCAAACCTTAAAAAACTCACTAAATAATCCCCATTTACCAAAAAACTTTAACTAAACCAATAATTGAAATTAAAGCTAGTCCCGCACCTAACACACGATGAAAAGTAGATGAGTCAGAACTGACCATATGATCATAAGCCTTCAAACCTAAAACATGACCAATTGCCACAAAGGGAAGTAACCACAGTGCGGCTTGCCAATTAAGATCCACGTCATAAATAACAAAGGTAGACATTTTAAATGTCACCAAAATAATCCATAAAATAAACAGCGTTTCTCTAAGCTGAGATTTCTCGACATAGCGCATAACGACAGCTGCAATTAACGGTGCTCCTATTAAGGAAGTTCCACTAACATAACCTCCCAACACTAACAGCACCCCATCTATCCATTTTGACTGGCTCTTAATTGTATAATTAAACAACCATGTCATACCATAAAACAAGCTAATAGAAAAAACCATTAAGGTTAAAAACTGAGTTGGAAAATTAAATAAACCAAGAATGCCCAAAAATTTAGGAATAATGATGATCGCCATGACTTTGGCAACCACCGACCAGTTTACATTATGCAAGCGACTACTTAGAGTGAGCGATGAAAAAAACAGTAAATGAAGCCCTACAATGGGTAGGAAAAATATAGGGTCTTCATCCACTAGCAACAATAGAGGTAAACCCAGTGCCGAACCACCAAAGCCAATACCTGTACGCACAAAACCTGTCCAAATAAAAATAAGCACAATCGCTACGAGCTGTAGCGTACTAAATTGAATCATTATTTCTTGCATTCTGATACTCTTGATAATGGAAAACAGCAGTAGACGTACACAGCAAAAAATTTAATTTTCTGAGGCAATAAATACTAAAAATGCAAACTCTCGCTATTTTACTGATTGGACTTTCTATATTCAGCGCAGTACTGCTTGCAATAGCACATCTCGACTGCTCAGAATATCAAGATAAATTTTTATCCCGCATAGCTGGTTTATTACTACTAACAACACTAGCGGGGTTACAGTTTTCTCATTATCAATTTATAGCAGGCGATATTAGTTGGGTGAAATCTCCCTTTTATACCTTGCTACTTTTTATTGTCGCACCTTCTTTTTATTTTTTCAGTCGGCAAATACTCAAAATAAAGCCTGCTTCAAGCAAAAAAATGCTATTAGTACTTATTATTCTGCATTTTTTCCCCGCTCTGCTTGGCTTTTTTATTCATCAAAACATTAGCCTACCACTAGCTTTTCTTATTGGTAGTGGCTACGTAATTTGGGTTGCAACAATGATTTACAAGCTACGTGGGCAACGTAGTCGCTTTAAACAAGAAATCCTAGCAATGGCGGTACTCTTTTTTATCGCCCTAGCCGTTATTTTTATTGCCTTTATGGAATATTTTACAGCCAGCAATACTTTCTATTTATTGTATTCTATCCTCATTGGTGGCGCTTTTTTTATTGCAGATTTAACCCTACTGCGCTCTCCCAATATTACAGCAGAGGTAGAGGAGGCAGTTCATGCAACCTACGCATCATCGACACTCACACATATTGACTGCGATACAAGTTTAGAGCAGTTGCAAGGTCTAATGGATAATGAGCAAATTTATACCAATGAAAATATCAACTTATCAGAAGTCGCTGAAATTCTAAAACTCAGCCCCCACCAACTATCAGAATTAGTAAACAGTAAACTTAACAAAGGCTTCTCACGCTATATACGTGAATACCGCATAGCTGCTGCTAAGCGACAATTGATCGAAGAGCCTAAAGCATCGGTACTCTCTATTGGACTTTCTGTAGGTTTCACCTCACAGTCAAATTTTTATAATGCTTTTAAAGAAATTACAGGGTCCGCTCCTGGACAGTTTAGGAAACAGCAAAAAAGCCAATAATGAATTTCTAATCAAGAAGATTTTTTGATTTTTCCTAACACTAATTTTTTTTGACCCGAGAAATAGTGGAGTGGCGATTCAAGATCGTCAGCTCTTATACGATTAACTGGCTGACCAAATTGATCATATTGCGTTCCTGTACAAGTATCTTTAAGCACTTCACCCGTAAAATAAAGCGGACAGTTTCCCGAGTCACCCAAATCATAATAAACAAAGTATCGACTCGCTTTACCTTCATTAATAGCAGATCCGCTACGATGTAAAATAGATACTATTTTACCCCGCCACATAACATGCGTTACTTTTCCCTCAGCTAGATTTTGCAACGTAACTTCCATATATTCCGTTTGGCTACTCGATTTATCATAATCAGGCACAAATACAGAGCCAAACATTACCCACAAAAGTGCGGCAATACCGATATAGGTCATCAATTGCAAAATTACGCGGTATACTTGACGTTTATCTGACATTTAAAAACTTCCTAAAATGAAAAAATTCTTACTACTCGGTTCTCTTTTTGCTCTACTAGCCGTTATTTTTGGAGCTTTTGGAGCGCACGGACTGGAACAATCTATCACCGATGAGAAAATATTAGCAAGGTTCCATACTGGTGTGGAATACCAGTTTTATCATGCCTTTGGAATTTTGATCATAGCCCTGCTCATAAAAAATGCTAGCTCTAAACTACTGACCAGTGCTGGTATTGCGTTTACTTTAGGTATTATCTTATTTTCAGGTAGCTTGTACCTCTATGTACTCACAGGAAATAAATCGTTTGGCATGATTACACCTATCGGGGGATTGTTATTTATTATCGGCTGGGTTTTGTTAATGACTCATGCTTATAAGCAGAAATAGCTAAGAGTAACTCTTCTGATACTTCTAGTAATTTGCTTATATTATTTTTTGCTAATATACTCCAAAATCTGTATCAACTGGGGGATGAGGCTGTGAGAATGACTAGTAACAAAGATAAGACTACAAAATCAAGCAACAAAATCTCAAAGAAAAAAAACAAGCAAACACTGATAGTACACTCAACAAAAAAGCTTAAAAAAACACCTAAAGCAATTGAGTCTAATATAAACAAAAGCTTATTATCTAATATAAATTCACCTATATTAAAACAAATAAGCCCGCTTACACGCATCAGCCAGTGGCGTGAAAATAGAATAAATAACAAATTACAGTTTGCATTTAAACACCTGCATAAAGAATTCAATCAACGTGAACAAAAATTAGAACAGCGTATTCAAGAAATTCAACAGCAACATGAAACCTTATTACTGCAAAAACAGAAAAAACTGAGGTGGTTAATTCCACTTGGCTTGATAACAGCTTTCGCAGGTGGTTATATGCTGTTTGTTTTAACCAATATGCAGAATTCAATGTCGCAAATGACAGGCAGTATTAATGGCATGAATGGTTACATGTCCACCATGTCGAATGACATAAATAGCATGAATCACTCAATGGCAACAATGAACAACAATGTAGAAGGCATGGCAACAGCTATAGCCCCTATGGGAGAAGCCGCCAAGGAAACAACACCCTTTATTAAAACTTTTCGGTCATTTATGCCATTTTGATGAATTCAATACACTAAGGCTCTTCTTCTGCGGGTAACAACAAAGCCTGCTCGACTGCTTTATGAATTTTATCTGGCAATGCCTCTGCATGAAATTCGCAATGGTACTGCCCATCTTTGTATAAAAACATACTCGGTAAATGAAAAATATTAAACTCATTAACCAACGCAGCTGAAACTACCGCATCCACTTCAAATATCGAGACTCCACTGCACTCTTGTAAATAAGCATTTAAAACATTACGCAAATGGTGGCACGAACCACAATCAGGCCCCGTATAAAAAACTAAAGAGACACCTAATGTTTCAGCAATAACATGATGATAAGTAAATTCATCTAAGAGGCTAATAGTTGTTGATGACATATATGTTTTGATTGATTAAGTCTTTATTACAAGCCCGCTCTACTACTTTTTACCCCAAATGGATTCATTCACTTGTGGCTTTTTTGCTGGCTCTTTATCTTTAATAGGTTTTGTCGTAGGTATTTTTACGGGTTCGTCTGATGATTTATCAAGCTTCTTATACGGTGATTTGGCAGGGCTTTTAGCCTGTTCCTGTTTGACCTCCCTAGAAGGAACCGATGACTTATCGGTTGATAATTCAGGTGCTGGACGTATTCTTTTCTTACGATTGATTTGTTTTTTCGAGAGTCGTTTTTTCGATTTCTTTTTAGGCTTGCTACGACTTGGTGGCGGTGGCGCAATTTCATCCGCTTCAAAACCTGGGATAGCTTCCCACTGCAAACGAAAGCCATTGCGTTTTTCGATCACTATAAAATGCTGATACTCGTGATGAGAGATCAAAGAGATAGCTATCCCCTGCTCACCCGCACGACCCGTGCGCCCTATTCTATGCACATAATCATTAGGGCTACGTGGCAACTCGTAATTAATAACACAAGGAAGTTGCGCTATATCAAGACCACGTGCGGCTACATCAGTCGCGATTAGCACACGAATATTACCCGTCTTAAACTCTTTTAAAACATTTCTGCGTTCATGTTGCTTTTTATTACCATGCAAAGAGAAAGCCGTAATATCTTCTGCCGCGAGTTTGGCAACTAATTTATCGCAACTTCTTTTTGCACTACAAAAAATCAGCACTTGCGACCAATCATTATTTTTCAATAAATCCGTCAACAATGCTGTTTTTCTATCAAAATTAACCGTCAATACACGTTGATCAATCAAGCTTTTATTACTCTTATCCAGCTTGATAATTTCAGGGTTATCTAAAACCTTACGCACTAAAGGACGTATTTCATCTGGAAAAGTAGCCGTGAAAAATAAGTTTTGTCGTTTATTAGGGAGAGATTTAAGAATTTGTTCTACTTCTTCTTTAAAACCTGTTGCAACGAGGCGATCAACCTCATCCAATATCAATACTTGCAGTTGATTAAACTTAACGACCTTTGCGTTGATTAAGTCTAAAAATCGACCTGGTGTAGCAACCACAAAATCAACGCCACCACGCAAGGCTTTCACAGGCTGTTCGATTTTCACCCCACCATAAATACTTAAACACTTAACAGGTGGCTCAATATGTGCCGAAAACCGAGTGATTTCCTGACCAATTTGTATGGCTAACTCCCGCGTTGGTACAAGAATTAACACTCTCACCTGCTGTGGTCTAACAGACTCTGATGACTTCCCATAAACTGTTTGCGTCAAAGCATTGAGTACAGGTAATACAAAAGCTGCAGTTTTTCCCGAACCTGTCTCAGCACCTGCTAATACATCGCGCCCGTCCTGAATTCTTGGAATTGCTACTTTCTGAATGTCCGTTGGTTGCTCGTAAGCCGCCTCATTAATGGCTGTGAGTATCGCGGATGAAAAGCCAAACTGACTAAAGGCATTGGTCGTCGTTAATGATTTGTTATACATAAAAAGGTGCAACTCAAAACAGGGAGGGGGAAGCCTATTCTAGCGGAATTTGATAAGCTAAGAAGGTTTATATTTGGAACATTCTCGGTCAGGCTCCTAACAACCTGAAAATCGATTAGGCATTTTACGACATGCTTCCAAGCTATCAGGGGAAGCAACTAAACCACCAAGCTCTTGTTCATGCTTTTTCCATAACTGCTGCTTTATCTTCTGCGGCAACCACTTAGTCGCTTTATCATTATAAGCCCCTGTATCGGTTATCCATTTGGGGAAATATTGGCTTAAACGATTTTGCATCTGAATATTACCACCAATAAAACGTAAAATATTATAACTCCAATAGTTATACCATTTGCCTTTTTTATCGGCCTTATCACTGCCATAAACATAGGATAAATGCAGATACTCACATTTGTTATCATTAGTATAATCAAGAAAATCAGCAGCTTCTAGCTTATAAGATAATAGTTGATTAACCGCATAACCCTTTGCTGTTGATAAGTAAAAAGTAGATACCTGAAAACCATTCATTTGCCCATTACTAGCAAAACGAGTATTCACAATCAGATCTTTTTTATTGTCTTGATTCAGATATGCCCAGTAAACTTTATCGAAATACTTAGGGCTAAGCCCCACCCATGAGTAAGCTTTCAGCAAGCGCGGTTGACCTTTTCCCGATTTAGCTTTCAACTCCGCAAACAAACCATAAGCCTGTTTATCAATCACTTTTCTTAGTGATAAACTAAGTATTTGATGTTTATCCTGCAACTCAAAGCGACGGATATTTTTGGTGACAGCAACACTTTTGAGTGGGTGGATGCCACAGGATTTGGGCATTTTACCTTTTTTATAAGGTGGGTTTTGATGTTCATAAGCAACAGCTGATGAGCCAAGAGCAACAGACACCAGCAAAGCGAGGGCGAACCAAGAAGTCATATGATTAGATTTATTATAGTTAAGAACACCTAAAAAAACAATTCCAACAGCCCTAAACCACTGAAATCACTAAACTCCTAGAGTCTATCAAATATTTTTGCCAATCACTATGACTGCTTTTTAAAAGCTACTTATAGCCATGCATTTTATCAAACATCTCAGGCACAAATAATGAGATTTGCGGCACAAAAGTTATCAACATCAAGAAGCCGAGGAGCAATATCAACCAAGGTAAAGATGCACTGATCGCCCAGCCCATGCTTTTATTAGTAATTCCTGAGATAACAAACAAGTTAAGCCCCACGGGTGGCGTGATCATGCCTATTTCCATATTGACCACCATGATGATACCAAGATGAATAGGATCAATACCCAGTTGGGTTGCGATAGGAAATAAAATGGGTGCCATTATCAAAAGAATTGCCGATGGCTCCATGAAATTACCCGCAATCAATAACAATAAATTAACAACTAATAAGAAACCCCATGCAGGTAGGCCCCATGCAATAATAGTTTGTGCTATTTCATGTGGAATACGTTCTGTGGTCAACACATGTGCAAACAAGATCGCATTACCAATAACAAATAACAGCATGATCGATACTTTAGAAGCATCTAAAATAACTTTTTGTACTTCTTTATCAAAAAAGCTTTTAGGAAATGCACTCGCCATTTGTACCGTATTTCTGGCAACGGCTCGACTGATGCTTTCCCCTGCCTTTCTCCATGGCAAATCTTTTAATGGACCAATATCACGATAGCCAAAAACTGCAATCAAAAAGGCATAAACCGTCGCAACAGCTGCGGCTTCCGTTGGGCTAGCCACCCCACCATAAATTGCACCAAGCACAATAAAGATCAACATTAAACCACCTAAAGCGGTCATACCCGATTTGAAAATCTTCCTAAACCCTGGAAATGGTGCAGATGGCAAGCCTTTAATACGCGCATAGATATAAATCGCGATCATTAAAAACACACCCATTAAAATACCAGGTAGCATACCTGCCATAAACATACGTGCTGCGGATACTTCGGTTGCTGCCGCGTATACCAACATGACAATGGAAGGCGGGATTAAAATACCCAATGTTCCCGCCGTGCTAATAACGCCAGCGGCGAATTTTTCAGGGTAGCCAACTCGTGTCATACCAACAATAACAATCGCGCCGATAGCCGCTACAGTTGCAGGTGATGAGCCAGACACTGCCGCAAAGAGCATACAAGCCAGTACTCCCGCCATCGCAAGACCACCACGAATATGCCCAACAATATCGATTGCAAAATCAATAATACGTCGTGCAACCCCACCTGTTGATAAAAATGCAGAGGACAGTATAAAGAAGGGAATAGCAAGAAAGGTGTAATGCTCAGAAAGTGCTTCAAATAGCTTCAAGGCAATGGAAGCTAACGAGTCATCTGCAAACAGTAAAATCGTCACTATGCTGGAAAAACCTAATGATACGGCAACAGGTACACCTATCATCATGCTTACAAAAAGTAATAAAAATAGAGTTGGGATAACGAAAGATTCCATTATTTAGCACCTCTTTTTAAACATTCTTCTGCCTGAATTTGCGCGGCAAGCTCAATACTCTCTTTCGCTTCATCAATATGGGAAAAGCCTTCCGCATCACCTTTAATAATTCTCACCAATAATTGTAAAAAACGGAATAACAGCAATAGAAAACCAATTAAAATAATACTTTCAGACATCCAGCGTTGAATTTCAAGATCCTCCATTTCGATATTAATCTGCTTGAGTTTAGAAAGATAATTCCAAGCACCTATCATAAAAATGACGCAATACGCGATACAAATTGACACCGACAACAGCCCCATCGCCACACGAATTCTTTTAGGAAAAAGTTTCACAAAACTATCAACGCCAATATGTGCGCCAACTTTTACGCCGTAAGATGCACCAAACAATACAAACCATGCCATTGCATAAAGTGTTACTTCTTGCGACCAACTTATCCCAGTATTAAAACCAAAACGTAAAACCACCTCAGAAAAAACCAGTAGCGTCATGCCCACTAATAATAAGGATAAAAAACTTTCTTCAAATTTATTGATGATATTGGCAAGCATATTTAATCCTTTTGCCTAAAAAAAAGAGCTTGTCGGT
>DQSN01000065.1 GCA_015663245.1 Leucothrix mucor | reverse complement strand
AGCATTTGCGTAAAGGCAGGTAAGTCAGCACCAAAACCTTCAAAAAGGCTTTTAAACTGTGGAATTACAAAAATCAGCATAATAGAGGAAACTATCAGAGCCATTATCATAACCATAATAGGGTACATCATGGCTTTTTTAACCTTTGCTTTCATGCGTTCGGTTTTTTCTTTATAGGTTGCCACTTTATCCAGCATATCTTCCATAGTGCCCGCTTGTTCACCAGCACCTACTAAATTTACAAATAGATCATCAAAGTATTTTGGTTGATTACCTAAAGCATTGGCAAAATCAGAGCCGCCCTCTATATCTTTTTTAATTTTTAGAACCATATCTCGAACTGCAGGATTTTCATTACCTGATGAGATGAGTTCCAGTGATTGCACAAGAGGAACACCTGAACGTATCATGGTGGTGAGCTGACGAGCAAAATGTGCAATATCAGCAGGTTTCACAGCCCCGCCTTTGCCAAATAACGGTTTACGCTTTGGGCGCACCCAGCGTGGTTTAATACCTTGACGACGTAATCCAGCACGAATCATATTGGCATTTTGAGCTTGGTGCTCACCACGAATTTTCACACCATTTTTATTGATGCCTTCCCATTCAAAAGAAGGAAGATCTTCTTTTGCTTTGCGCTGTTGAAATGTTGTCGTAGCCATAATTAATCCTTGGTGACGCGTTCTAATTCTGCCAAAGAGGTAATACCTTGACGGACTTTCTCTATGCCTGACTGGCGTAAATCACTTACATTTTCTAATTGTGCTTGCTCTGCTAGCTCTAAGGCGTTACCTCCTTCCATGACGATTTTTGCCATAACAGGAGAAATAGGCATAACTTGATAAATACCAACACGCCCTTTGTAGCCACCAGAGCACTCACTACAACCTTTGGGTTCGTATACAACAGTTGACTCTACCCCGTCTTTATCAAATCCTAGCTGAATCAATGTCTCGCTAGGAACCTCGGCAATTTGCTTACAATGCTTGCAAAGTCGTCTAGCTAATCGCTGTGCGACTATTAATAAGACGGATGATGCAATATTAAAGGGCGCAACACCCATATTAACTAAACGGGTTAATGTTTCTGGTGCACTGTTTGTATGTAATGTAGATAGAACCAAATGACCCGTTTGAGCTGCTTTTACAGAGATCTCTGCGGTTTCTAAATCACGAATCTCACCAACCATGATGATGTCAGGATCTTGGCGTAAAAATGCACGCAAGGTAGCAGCAAAGGTTAAGCCGACTTTTTCATTAACATTAACTTGGTTGATACCAGGAACTTGTATTTCTGCGGGGTCTTCCGCTGTAGCTATATTTTTTTCTGAGGTGTTAAGAATGCCTAAACAGGCATATAGAGATACTGTTTTGCCACTACCTGTTGGACCTGTTACTAGCACCATACCATCGGGTTTAGAAATAGCTGATAGCAGGTCCTTTTTTTGCTTCTCATCAAAACCTAAGTTTTCAACACCTAATGCTGCGGTATCCGAATCGAGAATACGCATTACAATTTTTTCACCGTATAGGGTCGGTAAGGTACTTACACGAAAGTCTACATACTTGTCATCACTGACTTGGAAATGAATACGCCCATCTTGAGGAATGCGTCGCTCAGATGAATTAAGCCGTGACATGACTTTAAGCCTTGATGTTAGCTTACGTGCAATCCCCTTTGGAGGCATGCTCACTACTTGTAAAATACCATCGATACGATAACGCACTCTTAGTATTTTTTCGTAGGGTTCAATATGAATATCAGATACGCCTTTAGCAATAGCGTGGTTTAATAGCTCATCGACAAAATGTGTAACATCAACACCATGATCATCTGCTGCTTCTTCTTCTTTTTCTAGGGCGGAGGTTTCTACAACCAGATCTTGTGCTTCTGTATCAGAGGATATGGTCATTCCAGATGCAACAGCATCAGTGCCTTCGCCGCCATACAGCATGTTTTGTAGTTTATCGTATTCTACAATAACGGGCTCAGATACCATTTCGGTTGCAAACTTTATATCCCCTATATTCTCTAAATAATGAGGATCAGCAACGCCGACAAAAAGTGCATTTGCTATATTAAATAGCGGTACGATATTCATCTTTCTTAGCGTATCGGGTGATACCAAACCTTGAATATCAGAAGTAATATTGATGGCATCAAGATCAACAACACTCAGACCATATTCAATACCGCAAACCATTGCCATACAATAGGGGCTAACTAATTGTTTTTGTAGTAGATAGGTAACTAATGGTTTCTTGCGAGAACCCGCTTCTGCTAATGCTTTAGACGCAACACTCATCGATAACTTGTCTTGTTCAACAAGCGTCGATAAAATTGCAGGCAATGTGAGTTCAGCAGTCTCAGGCATTAGTTATGAATTATCTTATTGTTATTGTTTGATAATTAAGCAGGTAGCTGAGAGTTAATTCAACTATCTATTAATAGATTATTTTTATTAGTTGGACGTATTCTATGCGGATTAAAAGTTATGGAATAGTAAATGCTGATAACTGGTCAGCAAAGTTAACAATATAAGTATGATGATTATCAGAGCTACTTTATGAGAAGTGCTTATAGCACGGGACTAGCGATTACTTTACCGTTCTTTATCTGAATACTGATATTTTTGACAGGATAGTTGGATGGAATTTTTATAGTAACCTTACTTTTCAACTCACTGAAAACACCTTGAGTTTGTAAATTAATCTGCGTAATAGCACCGTATTTTCCTTGTACAACATCAGTACTTATAATTTGTCGGCTAAAAGGTAAACCGAAACCATCTACTTGATGATGTATCGTAATTTTTTTAGTATTTGTTTTTGCGTATCGAATTTGAAGATTAGTTTTTTTAGCCATAAAACTAATCTTGGGAGAAATGGGAAATTGTAGCTGCTTATCCTGTTTAATCGGCCAGTTAAACAAGCCATAGGACAAAACCATTAAGGAAATGAAGCTATACAATATATTTTTCCATATAGATTGCCGAGGTTGTTGCAAACCATCATCTAAACTTTTTTGAAAAAACAAATAATATAAAGCCATACTACTGAGTAAAGGAACCCATAAAGACCAGAAAACATCTGATAAAAAATGTCCACCCGCAGACATTCTAGCAATACCAAATAAACTGCCTAACAACAAAGAAAAGCCTAAAGCAGACTTTGCCCATAGCGGTTTTCTTTTGCGCCATAAAAACCAGAAGGCGATAAAGCCAAAGCCGAGAGAACTATGACCCGATGGAAATGACTTCCCATCACCTAGAGCATTGTATTTAAGTGGTGGTACATATTGTTCGGCACCATTAAATTGCTCAATATGCACAGGTCGCGGACGACCCCAATTGTCTTTAAATAGTGTATTTACAATTAAGCCAGGCCCTAATAAAAAACTAAAGAGAATAAAAGCGGCTTGGATACGGTATCGAGCCCATGATTTTTTGATAGCCGCAAATAAAATAACAATCAAAGACGATACTGCCACTACTATCGTTAGAATAGGCCCTAATTGATAAAAGAACTTCCACAGTGGTTGTTCGCCTAGCGGCCAAACATTGGATTCATTTGGATAATAAAAGAAGTTAGCAGCACGAAGATCAATATCTGAGAACCAAAATACTGCGGTATGGGCTGTTATTAAAAACAACAAAAGCAACAGCTTGTTTTTATTAGGCTTAGTCATTTTAATTGTATTTAGGGATGGGAAGAAGATGAATACTACTATAAGTCCGCATTCTCCCTATTCAAAAACCATCTAAACTTCCTTAAGTTAGTTAGCATACAATAACTGGACTTGATCCGAATTTTCTTAATGAGGAAATTCTCTAGGGTCGTCACGATAACCTTGTTCAACGCCTTTGACAACAACGGCAACGGCATTATGTGGGTGTAAGCTTTCCATGTGATTAACACGAATCCAAAAGTCATCTAAGCTATTGTCTTTATCTAAAGCGGCATATAAACGCCTAGCAGCATCTTCACAAAACATTAAATTGGAAGCATTTAAACGGGCAAACTCTTGCTCATCCTCACGTTTAACAGCAGCTTGTACGGGTGTTTGTAGGGCATTTTCTATTTGGTCGATTAAATGCGAGATAGGCAACTCTTCAACACTTTCATTTAACTTTACACGAACTTGAGCCATGCTGCGTTGACTATGAGGTGTGGCGCTAATACCTTCAGTAGTTCCTAGCCACTGGTGTACCGCATTAAAATCAACACCATCTTTTCCACCAAATTGTGCTTCAAAACCCTGCTGTATTAAGTCGCGAGCTAGAGCGGCTGAACAAGGACAAGTTGATGAATAAGGTACCTCGACGCTCAGTTCGGTACTTATTTTGCCATCACGCAATGAGACAATAGGACGAACTTTATAACTCTTCCAGCCAGTATTCTCACTTTTCAATGATTTTCTACGCTCAAAGAAATCAACACGGCACTCTAAATAGGCAGAATCACTAATCCCAATATGAGACTCAGCAAAGGACTCAACCACTTTACGTAACAAAGCTGGCGTCAAAGTATCTTCACTTAGCATTTCATCGACGGCGATATAGAGGCGCGACATATGAATACCCTTGCTTTCAGGGTCAGTTAAATTGACATACGCTTGCACACGAGCAACTGATTGAATACGCTCTTGCTTTCCATTTAATAGGAAAACGGGCATTTCAATCTCACTCATGCCAACCCAATTTAGTCGGGCATTGGGCCCCGAATGAGGCTCATTCGCTATATCAGGTAAATTACAATTATTATCGACGCAACCTTCACTCGCACTCATAAAGAGTCCTTCTTAAAAATTATACACAAACAGCGCATTATACATAAAGTTATAAGCAATACGCTAATATCCCTTACAAAGGAATGATGATTAAATGAAGGCTAAAGGCACTAAAATCAAGTCAGAGGCAGGGTCTAATAAGGGGATTTAAATTAAGGCATAGAGTATTTATATTTTTCTCAATAAATATCAAAGCCTAAGAAAAATATTCAGCCACTATTTTTATCACATTAATATTCTTACTCACTACTATATTCATCAGGAAACTCCTGAGATGTTACCCATATTTGACTGACAACATCACTCACTTTTGGCAACACTTCAAGTGTAGAGACAGTTCGTTGATGATCAAAAAAAGCAAATGGCTCATCTAAGAAAACAAATTGTCTTTTATTACCCGTATTAATGGCTAACTGCTCCGACATTCCCATGCGTAATGCCAGCATAATTTGTCGTTGTGTCCCTGATGAAATTTCATCATATGCAATATAGTTTTGTTTCTCATCGGAGAAAATCTCAACACTTAAATCATCATTAATTTTAATTTTTTTATAGCGATTATCGGTAAAATGCGGCAAAGATTTCGCAGCAAAATCTGTAATTGACTGATTGAAGTCAGCAATCGATGCTGATGCGGCGCGTTGTAGTATTTTAATGGAGGTATCACAGGTTTTTATTTTTGTCTCATGAGCATGAATGGACTGAGACATTTTTTGCAAACCAGCACGCAATCTTCCTGCTTTATCTGAACGCTCTTTCTCGATATCGATATCACTTTCTAGATTAAGTAGGTGCTGATTTATTTCATCACCCTGCATGCGTAAAGTGTCTTGTAAACCACCAATTGAATCATTTAACTCTGCGGTTGGAGCGGCATAGCTTGATGTTAATTCAACCAATTTTGGTACATGGCTAAACTCAGTCGCTGGAGGTACGGTAAGAACAGGAGAGCTTGTAGATTTATGGTCTTGTGTTTGTTGTTGGAGTAGCTTTTGCCCTATACGTGCAGGAACTATCTTATCAACTTCACTAACTACTTGTTGATGACCTTGGTGTAAGGTAGTCGAGAAATTTTCTGCTTGTTCTTTCAGGTCATTAATTTTAGATTCCGCACGCCATTTAAAAAATAAGCTAATGCCATAAATTAAAACGGCTCCCATCGCAAAAGGGAACATCCATGTTTGTACCCATATCACAAAAGAGTCAGCATGATGTCCCGATGTAGCATTTGGCAACCAATTTCGAATTATCTCAGGAAAAAACTGGAATGCTCCCCATACAATCCACGCACCAATCATCAGTGGTAATAAAAATACGCCTAACCACTCAAAAGCATTATGTTGCCAAGTTGATTTTTTATAACGTCGAGCACTTTCTGTATAAGTTGCATTCATCTCGCCCAACTGACCAAGCAATTGCTGCTTGTCTATTTGGTTGCTACGAAGTGACTCTTTAGCATCAACCAATTCGGGTAACCAAGACTCATCCAAATCAATGACTTCTAAAGCACTGTTTTTTTCGTTATGGCGAGGCAATAACTTATCTAGTGCAATACTTTCCTCCGCCTTTTCTGTTGCAAGTTCATCCGTGATATTTCCATAATCACCGATACCAGCCATTTGTTTGATGCTATTACTATTCGCATCGGGCGTGGTTAATTCTCTTTGAACCATGCAGAAGGAATCAACAAAGGTATCATAATCATAACCCAATAAATCACCGATAACTTGTTCACTATCTGAGATTGAATTTGTTAATACCTGATCATCCGATAAACGCATAATACGGATAGAACTAAGCCCATTGTCATTAATGGTTCGGGTAATTTCAAAGGCAACATCATTCTCATCCAGAAGAACAATCGCAACGCTCATCTCC
This sequence comes from Leucothrix mucor, assembly GCA_015663245.1. Taxonomy (GTDB): domain Bacteria; phylum Pseudomonadota; class Gammaproteobacteria; order Thiotrichales; family Thiotrichaceae; genus JAGLBW01. The sequence goes on along the minus strand of DQSN01000065.1, from coordinate 2,182 downwards.
CTCTCATCCCAACGAATTAAACGCTTCGCATTTTTTTTATCATTGAGGAAGGTTCTGCCAAATAGCGCAAAACAAACAGCTTCGCCAATACTCGTTTTCCCAGATTCATTTTTGCCACCTACCTTAATAACCCCTTGTTTAGGAATATCATCAATCGATAAGGTCGCATATTTTTTGAAGTTGATGAGCTGCAAAGAGTGGATAAGCATTATTGTACTCCTTGTTTTTTTAGTTCTTCTGCAAGATCTAATTTTTCAAGAATAGTTCGTATTGATGATTCGTATATTTCCAAATCAAAATCAGCGTCCAACTCAGCCTGCTGAAGAATATCTTCCTTGCAAAATTTCACAAATCGTTGGCTTGCACCTTGATAGTTTTTTGCTTTAAGCCAACGTAATTCCATTTTAGCCGACATTTTTCACCTCAAATCTAGTAGAGACAGTATTAAAGTATGATTTTATCAGATACTCAAGCATATGACTTGTTAGACACTGCGCTTAGTAAAGATCATATCTGAAATATAGCTGAATCAATTACTTAAATCATGTTTTTTAAAGTGCTGAGTGGGTTTTACAGTAAATAAAGTGGCTTGCAACCACTTACTAATATCCACAATCTCTTCCGCACACAAAGAATGCTCCATTACATAGGAGTGATCTTCAACCTTAAAGCCTGCCGCCTTTAATTCTGGCACGTAAGTTTGCCAGCTCAATAGCGGAATCACAGGATCCTGAATTCCATGCGCGGCAAAAACAGGGATTTGAGGATGCTCATCATTTACTTGTGCTAGGGTCTTTTCCGCAAAGGGCAGATAGGTGGAGAGCGCCATGATACCCGCTAGTTTTTGCGGATAGCGCAGACCTGTTTGTAATGCGATGACACCACCTTGAGAGAAGCCTGCCAGTAAAATATTTTCTGCCGCTATGCCTTGCTCTATCTCACTATCAATTATTTTGGAGATCCACGAAACGGTGGTTAATACATCATCCTCATTCGCTGTTTTGCCACGATCCAATGATAGCAAGTCGTACCACGCAGGCATTTCCATACCATTATTTAAGGTCACGGGACGAACTGGGGCATGGGGAAAAATAAAACGAATCCCTGCGTCTTGAGGTAAACGTAATTCTGGAATCAATGGGACAAAGTCATTTCCATCTGCTCCTAATCCATGCAACCAAATCACCGTTTTATTAATTGTTCCTGCTGTTTCTACTATCTCGTATTTTAATTTCATGGCTGTTTTTTATTCAGGAAGCAAGGTTTCATTAGTAAACAAGGATTCAATAGTCTCACGCTCGCGAATCACGTGCATTTCATCGCCATCGACCAACACCTCTATCGCACGTGGGCGTGTATTGTAGTTTGAGGACATAGTAAAACCGTAAGCACCTGCGGAGCGGATGGCGAGTAGATCGTCTTGCTGCACATCTAAAGCTCGACTTTTACCTAAGAAATCACCTGTTTCACAGATTGGTCCAACGACATCATATTCTTGCGAAGATGAGTTTTCTTTATTAACAACAGGGATGATTTTTTGCCATGCTTGATAAAGCGCGGGGCGAATTAAGTCATTCATTGCCGCATCGACAATGGCGAAGTTCTTTTCTTCACTGTGTTTCAGATACTCAACCTGTGTCACTAATATAGCGCTATTAGCGGCAATGGCGCGACCTGGCTCGATCAAGACTTCGTAGTTTTTAAGCTTTTCATTGGTGAACAATGCTTTGGTGTAATCCGAAGGTAATGGTGGCGTTTCATCGTCATAACACACCCCTAAACCACCGCCTAAATCGAGATGATGAATTTTAATACCTTTTTTCTCTAATCGCTCAGCTAAATCAATAACACGTTCTAGCGCATCCATAAAGGGAGACAACTCTGTAAGTTGTGAGCCTATATGACAATCGATACCATCTACTTGGATATTATCCATCGCTGTCGCACGTTCATAAACTGCCTCGACTTTATTAATATCAATCCCAAATTTATTTTCTTTTAAACCTGTGGAGATATAGGGATGTGTTTGTGCATCGACATCGGGGTTGACGCGAATAGAAATAGCGGCAACTTTATCGACACTGGCGGCAACATCATTAAGGCGCTCTAGCTCTGCTTCCGATTCGATATTAAAACAACGAATACCCACTTCTAAAGCACGTAACATCTCATCACGACGCTT
>DQSN01000236.1 GCA_015663245.1 Leucothrix mucor | reverse complement strand
TGAGCTTATTGAAATCGTTAAATAGCCCTGCTATTCGCCTCATTCAATAAACTCACCTTATAAGATTTCTGTGATTTTCGCTACGGTTCTAGTTCGCGGACAGGCTCCTAGGAGTCTGACCGAGAATGGTCAGAATCACGAAAGTTTGACTGATTAGTGCCTGCATTATGTGCTAGGTATGACTAGGAAGATAGGTTGAATAATAGACATCCTTCATGTGTCAATTGATATATTTGTAGCTCGTATATAGCCTTAAGGAGCTCTAAATAAATTAAGTTACCCTCTTAGTTGTCTTTTTACTCCTGATTGAATCATCTCAATCGTTACGTAGAATAACTATGCGCCACTTGAGATAATCCAATCAGAAACAAAATGCCTGCCCAATAGGGTAACTTAATTTCTTTAAAGTCCCTAAGCGGAATGCGGAAGATTGTAGCAACATACTACCCTGTATTACATAAACGCGATACAGGCTACAAAAGTGTAAATTTTTATCTTTCATTATTTCACGGAAACTAGATGAAGGAGTGTCAATTGGGAAATGAAGGATGATGAATAATCTAATATTTTCCTTCTGCCTTCATCTTGGCAATACGTTGCTTTGCTAATGTTGCGGCTCTCGTTTTAGGGAAATAGCGTGCGACATCCTCAAGTGCTCTACGTGCATAAACCCAGTTTTTTAATTCATAAAAGCTAAAACCTAGTTTAATTGCCGCATCAGGTGCTTTCTCACTTTTCTTATAAGATTGTAAAACTTTTACAAACTCATCAACAGCACCTTTGTAATTCTTGCGAGAGTACATTATTTCGCCAATCCAATATTGAGCATTGGCAGCTAATGGGCTACTAGGATGTTGTTTTATATAGTTGCGAAATGCTTGGGTAGCAGCAGAAGGATTCTTTTTTAACTGTGCATAAGCTTGGTTGTAGGCAGTTCTTTCTACGGTTGTAGCGGCACGAATTTTTTGTACGGGGGCTTTTACAACTTCTGCTTTACCAAGTAGCTTTGCTTTAGGTTTTGCTGCTGCTTGTGCTGGAGTAGGTTTTTTTACTTCAGGTTTTTTAATATTTGCTACCACAGGTTTTACGGGAGTGGTTTTAGTGGCAATAGCAGGCTTTTTTATTTGCTTGGATAAAACATCCATTCGATCATCAATATTCAAAAAACCATCTTTCTGGGCTTTTTTTAGTTTTTCAACTTGATGTTGTAGTTGTTCGTTTTCACCGCGTAAGGTACGAATATCTTTACTTAATACATCGATACGTTGAAACAGCTCTAATAAAGCCTCGCTATTATCTTTAGCCTGCAACGGTAAAATGAAGCAAAAAATTAATAATAAGGGAAGAAGTAGATAGTGTTTTGGTGTCATCATGGCTGGGGGAGTCCTATGGGCTTTAATGTAGCGATGGTGCGGTTTTTAAACTTTCGCTACTCATTTAAACACAAGGGCTTAAGATTATAAACCATCACGGTATGTGTCGATTAATAAATAAATAAACAATCAAACTCACAGTGTTAAGAAGACCTAAAGACTGTGAGTTTGATGATGTTAATAAGTTAAATAATTAATCTCAACACGACGGTTTTTATTCCAAGCAGAGTCATTGTGCGAGGCTACTATTGGCTTTTCTTCACCAAATGCAACGGTTTCCATTTGTGCTGAGCCAACGCTTTTGAAGGATAAATATTGTCTAACTGTTTGTGCTCGACGCTCGGATAGGGCGATATTATATTCACGTGATCCCCGCTCATCTGCATGTCCTTCTAAGCGAACACGTATCTGTGGGTAGTTAGCAAGTAACTCTGCATGAGCGGCTAACACTGTTTTATATTTTTCTAAAATACTCGATTGATTATAATCAAAGTAGATAACACGTTGTGCCAAGATGCTGCTTGGATCGTTGAGGTCAGCGGGTGTGTAGTTTTTGCTACCCATGAGTTCGTTAATAGCTGCAAGTGAGTCTGCATCAATAGTATTTACTTGGGAGTTACCGCCAGTGTCACGTGTGCGTAAATCATTAGCTGCGGCACCTTGCGCTAATGCTCCGCCATTGGCATTAGTACTACCGCCACCACTGGTAGATACCGTAGTAGGTACCGTGGTATTTGTTTTTGTGGTCTTTACTGCTTGCTGTGAGCAAGCTGCTAATGTAAACACGCTAAGAAATACGGGTAAAAGGCGTGTTAGGATTGAGTTAGAGTATTTCATTGTTTTCCCTCGTTATTAATGATGTTCCATGTGTATGGTGTTTTAGTTTGTAGTAGCTATTGAACTTAGCGAATATAAGGCGACCAAGCAGGTTCGCGTACATCTCCATCAGGCGAATGTAATTCTTGTTTAGCTTTGCCATTGTCGCTAACAACAACCAGCTTTCCCCGACCACGAACTTGCGTAGCATAGGCGATCATAGTGCCATTAGGAGCTAAAGCAGGGGACTCGTCAAATTTACCTGAGGAGATAATATCCGCACCAGCACCATCCATTTGCATAATGGCTATACGAAAGTGTCCGCCACTGCGACGCACTAAAGCAATTTTATTAGCAACAATGTCAGCGGCAGAGTTGTACTTGCCAACAAAAGTCATACGTTTGGCTTGCCCGCCACTGGCTGGAATTTTATAAAGTTGTGCCGTGCCACCGCGATTAGAGGTGAAAATAATGGATCGACCATTACCACTCCAGGCAGGTTCTGTATCAATCGCTCTATCATTGGTTAAACGCTTTAGCGTGCCACCACTTACCGAAAGTACATAAATTTCTGAATTGCCATCAACCGATAAACTTAGTGCCAAGCGTGAGCCATCTCGTGACCAAACAGGAGCACCATTAATACCTTTTCTACCTGAGACTAAACGCTTCTTGCCCGTGAAGATATTTTGAATGTAGATGGCGGATGTGCCGCGTTCAAAAGAAACATAAGCAAGTTGTGAACCATTCGGTGACCAGCTAGGTGACATAATGGGCTGGTCAGAGCTTAAAATCGTATGTGGATTATGCCCATCAGAATCCGCAATATAGAGTTTGTAGGTTTTATTAGGACGTTGTCCTGTTGAGGTTACATAAGCCAAGCGCGTATCAAATGCGCCTTTGGTGCGGGTTATGCGCTCAAAAATTTTATCAGCGGCTTTATGCGCAATACGTCGAGGATTAGAAACAACACCGATGCGATAACTAGCCACGCGTGAACCATCCGCTGTACTCACTAACTCAACATCCAAACCAGCTTTGCTCACTCTGCCACGAACAATATATTCAGCCCCCGTTGCTTGCAAATCAGCTCTAGGTAAAGTGCCGCCAAAACCTGATAACTTGCTGCCTTTGCTGGCATCAATCAAGGTAAAGCGTCCGCTACGTTTTAAGTCGGCCTCAATAATACTGTTAACTCCTCCATCAATCGGTGCGATTAAAATAGGAATACCATCATTTGCAGTTTTGGATATATG
>DQSN01000091.1 GCA_015663245.1 Leucothrix mucor | reverse complement strand
TTTTCTTCTTTAGGACTCTCTTTTTTTTCTTCTTTTTTAGGTCGCGTGAGTTCAACAACTCGGGCAAAAGGATAAATTGCATATCTTAGGATGGGATTCATTATGGGCATTCCACAGAGGTAATTATTTCAGTTTCTAACTGAATGGCGGTAAGTTTGTGGTTCCAAACACAACCTGTATCTAAGGCAATGACATTTTCATCTTGATAAAACCCAAGGCTTGACCAATGACCAAAAATAACTTTAAGGGGTAAATTTTTTCTCATAGGGCAGCGGAACCAAGGAACTAGTTTGCCGTGTTTATGCTTATTTTCAAAGGGATTTTTTTTGATATGAAAATCAAGGGCGCCTTTAGGCTTGGTAAAGCGCATACGCACAAAACTATTTAAGATATAACGATGACGTTCATAGCCTTGCAAATCATCCTTCCATTTCGCGGGTTTGTTGCTATACATCTTTTTCAACCAGCGCTTTGACGTTTCACCTTGAAGAGGGGTTTCTATCTCTTTTGCATACTTTATCGCTTCTGGTAGCGTCCAATGTGGAGCGATACCCGCGTGTACCATGCAATAGCCTAGGTTTTCATCAACATGTAAAAAAGGCTGCTGACGTAACCAATAAATAAGCTCCTCACGATCGGGCGCAGTGAATATTGGTTTTAACGTGGAGTGGGGCTTAAATAAACCATAATGACTGGCAATGAGTGAAATATCATGGTTGCCCAAAATACTGATCGCCGCATGATCAAGGCTTTTAATAAAACGTAATACCTCCAGTGATTGTTTGCCACGACTAACTAAATCACCTGCAATCCACAGTGTATCCTCCTCTGGGGAGAACTGTAGTTTGTCGAGTAATCTTCTGAGTGGGTCATAACAGCCCTGTATATCGCCAATTGCGTATGTTGCCATATCAATATTTTACTACACCAGAATTATTTTAATAGTTCCAAGTTGATGCTTGTATTTATTAAGGCTATATACAGTTTCTATCAGGCAGAGTAGTGCACTTAAATCAAATGATTTATGTATAATATCGATGAAGTGTATAAATCAAAAATAAGACAATGATGTCGAACATGCGCGGAATGAATGGGGATTGATTCTACAATGGCTCTCGCTATACCTAAATTTACTGTAGTAGCAGATAATATTGCAACGCAGTTTCACGCTGATTTAAATCGCGTGCTAGCTGATACTTATAATATTACTCAACGTTTATTAGTTGATAATTTACCTGTTGGTACTTTATTTTGTGTCCAAAAAGATGCCAGCAGCTTGCTTCTCTTTATATGCAACGATGACTCTTTTACATTAGACGCCTCTCAGTCTAGTACAAAAGAAATTTTAAGCAATAAAGCGGATGAATTACAAAAACTATTGCGCTTTCAGCGTTCTTTACTCCCTGAAAAATTACGCACTCATACAAACCTATTGACCCCGCTAATTGTAGTATTTCCCGCTAGTATCAATGAAAATACTCATTTATATTTAAAGTCACAGGGTATCCATATAGTCGGCCGTGATGCACTTGCTTCAGAACAGCTTGCAACGTTAGTGGGGAAATATATTGGCGCTCCTATGTCCCGTTATGCGCTTGATTATATGCACAGTCGCTTCAGCCCCGAGTCTGTCATCTTAAAAAGCCAGTCATTACATATTGTCGATAAATCACCGTCTGCCCAAATAGAAAACTTTTTACTAAATAGTGAGCAGGAGTATGCGCTTAAACAAGATTTAGCCTTGAGTGACCAGAGCTTACCTGCTCACCCTTATAATTTACGTCTTATTCATGGCTCGGCAGGTAGTGGAAAGTCATTGGTATTATTATTGAGAGCAAAATTATTAGGCGAACTTTATCCTGATAAGAAAATTCTGGTTCTTACTCATAACAAAGCTATTAATCACTATTTAAAGTCTCGCTATAAAAATTTATTTAGTAAGAACAATAACAGTGAATGCCATCCATTTATGGAATGGTGCTTGCGTCAGTGGAAAGGAACACGTCGTTTCGTCTTTGAGGATGAAGTAATGGACGTGGTGATGCAAATGTTAATGCGACATTTACCAGATACTATCTTCACAAAAAATCTACTACTGCGAGAAATCAATTTTATTAAAGATCGCCTTATTTTTACTGAAAAGGACTACCTGCAAGCTGATCGCTCAGGGCAAGGATATTCTTTAGATAACAATATGCGTGTACGTGTGTGGAGAGCTTTTTTTGATTTTGATGCTGAGCTAGCCTCTCGACATATTATGTTATGGGCAGATTTACCTCGGCTGCTTTGGCAAGACGTAACAGAGAGCAAGATCCTTCTCGATAACTATCATCATATACTGGTCGATGAGGCTCAGTACTTTGCGCCAATTTGGTTTGAACTAATCAAGAAGGCTATTAAACCATCAGAAGGACAGCTGTTCATGGTGGCTGATCCCGACCAAGGTTTTTTAAACCGCCGTTTGAGCTGGAAGGAAACAGGGATTGATTTACGTGACCGTACTTTCCGCTTACGCCGTACCTATCGCTCCAACCCGCTTATATTAAAGGTTGCAGATGAATTTCGTTTTAATCGTATTCCCGACGAAATGGCACTTACATTGCCTACCCAAGCATATGCAAAACATCCAACTTCACATTATAAAGCGCCTACTCTATTGCACTTTCATACTAGAAAGGATGAGAAAAACCGTTTATTTAGTGAAATAAATAAGTTATTAAAAAAAGGGGTGCCTCCCAAAAGTATATTAGTACTTGAGGCAGAAAGTTTTAGTGTAAGGCCATTATTACAATCCATAAAAAAAACACTCGGTCAAGCTGCTTGCATGTTGACAGATCCTTACTGGGATGAAGAGGCGATACGCGTGTGTGAACTTAACGCAGCAACAGGTATTGAAAGCCCTATTGTCTTTATTACAGGACTACAGGTCTTATTCGACAAAGAGAATACAACAAGTTTCGGTGATCGAGAACGCCATTCTTTAATGGTAGAGAATACTCGCAAACTTTATATGGGAATGACCAGAGCAAGTGAAAAACTAGTATTGCTGATGACATCGGACATTATTCCTGAACCTCTTAAAATAAAAGAAATGGAAATACCTACTATTTCTACAGGAGAGTTGGCTTCTGTTTGCTACTTACACACATAGATAATAAAAAACAATACCTTTCATCAGCTTATTTAATCTGTTAACCTAAATATCAACTTATGCAGGTGACAAGCTAAATATTATCGATACCAGTTGGATTCTAACCCCAGTATTGATTATATTCTTAACAGGTATACCACTATTG
>DQSN01000213.1 GCA_015663245.1 Leucothrix mucor | reverse complement strand
GATTCTATTTCAATCGGCTAAAAAAACATTTTCTAATCGCCTAAGTCATTATGAAATTAGCTTAGATGACATGCTGAAAAACTGGTAAACGTACTTAGGACTTAGGATTAAATAAGATGCGGAACTTGACGTAGAATTTTTGTTTCAGATTGAATGATCTCAATCGTTGCGTAGAATAACTATGCGCCACTTGAGATAATCCAATCAGAAATTGCTATGTCCCTTGGGTGCAAAATGCCTGCCCAATAGAGTAACTTAATTTCTTTAAAGTCCCTGACATGATCTATATAAAAAAGGCGACTACGTTAATACGTAAGTCGCCTTTTTATATCAAGCTTAGTTTTGTATAAGCCGATTAAATCCCTAGCGCATACTTCAAACCAATCAAACTTAGCACTGTCGCCAAGAAGATTCTTAACCAACTATCTTGCATTATACGATTGATTCTAGGACCAATTAGCGCACCAACAACGCCACCAGCAATTAGGAAAGAGAGAATAGTCCAATCAATTTCAGCTCCCATACGCAGGTAATTGGTTACGGATATTGATCCACTAATAAAAATAACCACTGCGGCAGTAGCAGGGATGATAAACATTGGCATTCTTAAAAAAGACACCATAAATGGTACTAGTAAAAAGCCACCACCAACTCCGAACGCTGAGGCTACAATTGCGATAAAGAAACCTGCTAGCCAAGGTGTCCAAAGGCTTACTTTAAAGTCTTTATCAGCATACGAGAATTTTATAGTTGTGCCCTTTGCAGAAACACTATGCACTCCCTTTTCACAAGCTGCCGAACTTACCTTCTCTTCATTGCGTAGTTTATAAATTTCCCAAATAATTTGCACCGCAATAATGAGTGTCAAAATGCCAAACAATGGCTTGAAGGTAGACATATCAGAAAGGTAGCGACTAGATAAGGTACTACCTACAATAGCCCCCATCACACCACCTGCACTCAACATCAGCGCTAAAGGTATTACTGTTGATTTGCGACGAATATAACCAGGAATAAAGACTAGTGCGGTTGCTAAAGATAAAATTTGCGCCATTGGCTTGATACTATTGGGGTCGGTAACACCTATAAGCGTAATAAGCCCAAAAGACGCTAAAATACCACCTGCGGCTCCAACTAATGAGAAAACGAGGCCGACTAACGTGCCCCAAAACAGTAGCAATGTTATTGTTCCAAAATCCATACTTATATCTATACCTCTAACAAGGAGCAATTTAGTGATCTTCTAGAACTCAGCTCTACTTTCATGAAATTTGGATAAACGAAAGACAGAAAGCCCTACAATAGAACACATCTACAGTTGTCTTATTCTTCCGCATGTAACTAATATATTTCTCTATAGAACGGTGTATTAAGAAAATAGAAGCAATATGCAAGGAATCAAAATCTAGTATCGATTTTATAAGAATAAACATTATTTATTTTGACATGTATCAAAATATTTTTGGATTATATTGTTAAAGTGGGGGGAATGCTTCTACTTTATTTGCATAGCTCAACAAACAAGCATATAAAAAATCAATATTAGATAAGAATATTTTACTTATGTCAAATTAACATGAAATACAATGACTTAGAATTTAAATCCAGATAAAAAATTCTTATCTTAATGTTTTTTATCTTATTAATAACTTGCTAAGTAAACAATGTCATTATGCTTAGGTTTTATTTAAGAGTAATATAACCGCATTATAAATAAAATCTATTATCTCAATTAATTTACACTGAATATTATTGCATTCTTATTATACAACCTTTCTAAAATAAAGATAAACGGCTTTAATTTCCGACTGCGAACAGATAAGTAGAAAATATACTACTTTTCACACAAACCTCCACATGAATCGTTTTTGCATTGCTATTCATGGGTAAGATTGGTATATCTCCCTCATTACTTTTTTCAGTAGATATCACCTAATGAGTCAGCAACTTACTATATCCATTGCCCAGCTAAACCCTATCGTTGGTAATTTTCGCCACAATACCCAACTCATCCTTGATGCTATTGAACAGGCTAAACAAGAAAATGCCGACGTTGTTGTCTTTCCCGAATTGGTTATTACAGGCTACCCACCAGAAGATTTATTATTTCGCCCTGCTTTTTTAGAGCAAGTACAGCAATCACTAGAGATCATTAGAGCTGCCACCCAAGGTATCACTGCAATTGTTGGTGCGCCAGCAATGCACAACGGGCAACTCTTTAATATGGCTTGCGTATTGCAAGACAAAATTCTGATCGCTGAATATGCCAAGCAGAATTTACCTAATTATCGTGTCTTCGATGAAAAGCGCTATTTTATTGCAGGTAAAGAGTCTCTGATTGTAGATATAGCGGGACAACGTATTGGCTTATTAATTTGTGAAGACATTTGGATGCCAGCACCAATAAAAGCACTGGCACAAAAAAATGCTGATGCCGTTATCGTCATAAACGCATCTCCTTTTCGCTTAAATAAGACCAGCGAGCGTTTAAAAATGCTAGCCGAACGCGCCAGTGATAATCAACTCGCCATTGCTTATGTGAATTTAGTGGGCGGACAAGATGAGCTAGTCTTTGATGGCGAGTCCTTACTTATTGATCATCAAGGGCAGTTACTTTATCAAGCACCCACGTTTACATCAGGTATTTTCACCCAAAAACTCCCTTTAAACTCATCAGGGTATGCTTGTAAAGCACGTACAGTGAGCAATGAGGAACGCATCTATCAAGCTTTAGTTTTGGGTGTTAAAGATTATGTCCATAAAAATGGTTTTCCTGGCATTATGCTTGGCTTATCAGGAGGAATAGATTCAGGCTTAACGCTCGCAATTGCAGTGGATGCCTTAGGTGCTGAGAATGTAGAAGCGGTGATGATGCCGTTTAAATACACTGCCGACATTAGTGTCGAAGATGCACGCAAGCAAGCGACTAAGCTAGGTGTAAAGTACCGCGAAATCCCTATTGAACCGATGTTTGATAGCTTTATGCAAGCCTTATCAACAGAGTTTGAAGGGCTGGAGCGTGATGTCACTGAGGAGAACATTCAGGCACGTACACGCGGCGTATTACTGATGGCAATGTCGAATAAATTAGGGAAAATGCTGTTAGCAACAGGCAATAAAAGTGAAATGTCCGTGGGTTATGCAACACTTTATGGTGATATGGCAGGTGGTTTCGCCCCCCTAAAAGATGTCTTTAAAACTGTTGTTTATGATTTATCACGTTATCGTAATAGCTTAGGTGATGGCGAGGTTATTCCTGATCGTGTTATCACACGCCCACCATCAGCAGAGCTAGCACCTGATCAAAAGGATGAAGACTCTCTCCCCCCTTATGATATTTTAGACGAAGTATTGCGCCTCTTTATTGAAGAGTTCCAAAGTGTTGATGATATTGTGTCGCAGGGATTTGACTTTGAAACAGTCCACCACGTCGCCAATTTAGTCTTACTAAGTGAGTACAAACGTCGCCAATCAGCACCTGGTATTCGCATCAGCAAACGTGCTTTTGGTAAGGATAGACGCTATCCGATTACTTCCCATTATCGCTACCACCTAAGCGATCAGGAAGAATAATATTACCGTGAAAGCCACCCCTAGCAACTTCCACCGTCAAATAATTGTTATTAGCGGATTAACCGACGACTGCATAGCAATCGCATCAAGTATTGTGACTGGGCTTGATAATAGCTTGTGGCTAAGTAATACGGATATTGCAGGTCATACAAGTTTGTCAATGAGCAAAGCATCCACAGTATTAGGGCAGGAATACGATGCCGTGATATTCGATACCTTCACTGATGGGGATGCCCCTGCGTTTAATGCCAATGCCTTTGGCGCAGTCACAGGTACTATTATTGGCGGTGGATATTTAATATTACTAACACCTGAGCTATCGACATGGGCAAAGAAAAGTCGCTTCTTGGCACGCTTTATTACACTTTTACAGCAGTCTTCCGCCTTGTTTTATGATAAAGAACATTTGCCAGCAGCACTAAGCCCCCCTTCAAAAAAACCACTTAATCACACACCTCTCCTACAAGAACAACAACTTGTTGTTGATAAAATGCAGACAGTGATGAGTGGACATCGCCGCCGCCCTTTAGTATTAACTTCCGACCGAGGTCGTGGCAAATCAACTCTGCTAGGCAAGTTTGCTGCGCACTTACTGCTACAAGGTAAAACTAACCTTATTGTCACTGCCCCTAGCCGAAAGATAGCTGAGACCTTATTTCAGGCAGCAAAAGTAACCTTACAAAACTCCGCATCGATGAATAGCACCGAGTTACTCAAAGGCTTACACTTTTTATCACCCGACGAACTTCATCAACAAAAACCACAGGTAGACTTAGTATTAATTGATGAAGCTGCAAGCATTCCTATCCCCCTGCTTGAAGATTTTATAAAACATCACTCACGCTTAATTCTTGCCACAACAGAGCACGGCTATGAAGGTTGTGGACGCGGTTTTGCAATTCGTTTTAGAAAGATACTCGATGCTCGCTGTCCTCAATGGAAAAGTGCTCGCCTAGAAACACCTTATCGCTGGGCTGCTGATGATCCTTTGGAATCCTTTATTTTTAATACCTTATTATTAAAGACTGAACTTAAAAAAGCACACCCTTTAATAGGGGGGAATTTAAAGTCTTATGACATTAGAGTTATTCATCAAGACGAGTTACTAGCGGATGAACCTTTATTAGGTAAATTATTCGCCTTACTACTAAGCGCACATTACCAAACACGACCTTCCGATCTGGTGCGCTTGCTCGATGAGGAAAACTATCAAATTTTCATTATGCACTCTCAACAGCAGTTAATCGCAACAGCTTTAGTCGCACAAGAAGGTGGCTTTAGTCAGGTGCTAGCAAATGAGATATATAATGGAAATCGTCGTCCGCAAGGTCACATGATTCCGCAGACACTGGCAACTCATGCAGGTGTAAAAGATGCCCCTTGTTATATTGGCGATCGTATTATGCGTATTGCAGTTCATCCCGAGTTACAAGGAAAAGGGGTAGGCAGCTACTTACTCCAACAAATAATTAAATCATCTAAAAAACAAGGTATCGCGGACTACATCGCGACAAGTTTTGGCGCTACGCCAAAGTTGGTCTCATTTTGGAATAAGGCTAACTTCCAAGCGGTGCATATCGGCATGAAGCGTGAAGCCAGTAGTGGCACACATTCGGTAGTTATGCTGAAACCCCTAACCGTAAAGGCTGATATTTTATTCTGCCATGCACAACAAAATTTCTCCGCCTCCTTCCCCTTATTATTAGCAGATCCATTACAAGACTTAGAAGCCCCTTTAGTCGCTGTTTTATTTAGAAAATTATTCAGCAAAAATGAGCAAGCTAAACTAATATTAACCAACACTGACAAGCACGCCTTGCTGGGCTTTTACGAACAACAGCGTGGATATGAAAGTAGCATTAGTGCTATTTATAAATTAACGCTACAAAAGCTATCACTCGACATTGATTTAAAAGCCGAAGAATTACAGATCATTATTGCCAAAGTATTACAAAAAAAATCTTGGCATATATTAGTAGCACTCACTGCAAGCACAGGTCAAAAACAGGCTATTAAATTATTGAGACAGTCTGTCAAAAAGCTCGCTTGTCGGCATTAGGGCGCAGACAAGTTATTTCTTATTTGTTAACAGATACAACTTCATTTATAAGTTATTTAACTGGAACGCACACAGACTACTTTATGACCGATGTTAGACTATCTATTTTAAAAACCATCGCTACACTACTGGTTATACTTGCATTTTTTTTATTTGCTTTATCCCTGTTTGAGCCTGTTTTTATCACCGAAGACAAAATGATTAAAGGCTATTGGGTGCTCGCAATGGGCTGGATGGGTTTTGTAATATTTCAGTTTGCTTGGTATGCAAACCTGCTCTCTTTATTAGCTATTTTATTAATGAAAAAACGTACCATTACGGCATTTATTTTATCCCTACTAGCCTTATTACTTTCCATGGAAAGCTTTATTTTTAATGAAATACCTTCTATAGATAGTGACAAAAACATTGCCATTATAGATACGGATATTGGTTTATATTTGTGGATAGGTGCTCATTGTGCAGTGTTATATGCTGTGATTTTAATGTTAATTAGAAAGAAAATGATTGACCATGATGCAACCTCACATTATTTGAAGAAAATACATCCCGATATTAAAAACTAAAAAATCAGTACCATCGAATGCCCCCATCGCACTTAAGAACGTGCAAGAAACAACTTTTTTCGCTCCTAAGAGGCTGACCGAGAATGGAATAAGAAGCTACTGCGCCGCTAATATTACAACATACCGTTACGTATGAATCAGATAATGCATAACATCAAGCACCGAATACGAAGCATTTATTCTCTAAAAACCAATATTAAAAAATGCGAAGAAATAAAAAAGGCCGAATAGAAATCTATTCGGCCTTTTTATTTAGTTATTACATTTCCCAAATTTTTAGGGAAGCTATCCTACCTAGTCTCTTTAATTAAGTAAAAATGTAATATGAGGTTTATTTAGAACTCACCAGAAGCTCCGCGCTTCATAATTTCTAACATAACTTCTTTCACTTTCTTTGCTTCTTTAAGCAATTTATCAGGCAATGTTCTACCACCTGAAATCATCATATCCATATCAAGTGCATATAGCCAAAGTTTGCCTTGCTTATCTTCAATCATTGAAATTCGACAAGGTAGATAAGCTGCGAATGCATCACTATGATCAACCATTGTCATTGCCGTAATAGGATTACAATATTGGAAGATTTTTAAGAAGCGTTGCTTCTTATCTGTCATTTTTTCAACTTGAGTAGATAAAGGCAGTTTTCCTACCGCCATAATTCCTAGCTCAACAGCAGCAGAATCCATTGCTTCTTCTGCATCTTCTACACTAACACCATCTTCTAGCTGTCTTTTCCAAACCGTTGCATCAGCTGAGTTGCCTGTTTCTTTTAGCTTCGTCCACATATCCCCATAAACTTTAGCTGCCCCAGGGTCTAGCTCATTAAAAGCCGCTATTTCACCTTTAAATTTGCTGTAAGCAATGCCACCGCCGATTAAAGAAACAATCCCTATAATTGCCAATATATTCCATAAAAACTTCATACTTTTCTCCATAGCCCATTTACTTAAAAACAGTAGTGTAATTTAGATTGCCTTCTAAATTACACTACTGTTTTTAATACTTATTTGTTAAATATCAGTTAGTTAAACTTCTGGTGATTGTTTCGATATAGACTTTATTTATCCGTATCAATAGCCTTCATTAAACTGAAGCTTCTTACAAATGGTCCAGCCATTTTAGGGTTTTTAATCATCGCACCATAATCACCTGTTTTGAACTTTAGCGCACCTGAAGCATAGGCTTTTCCCATGCCCAGCATATCGCTACCCATTACACCGATACCTTTGCTAACCCATTTCATCCAATCTTTGCGGCTTGCACGCATATCCCAATCAGGTTTTTCGCCATTATAATCACCAGCACTTACACACTCGCCATTCTCAACAACAAAAACTCCACATGGCTCATCGTCTTCTTTGAAGCCACAAGTAATCACAGAATTGAAACCAATTTCTGCAAGTTTATCTTTCACTTTAGGGTCACTATTCCACCCATCTTTAAGTGCATTCATCCATTCAGCTGAAAATAATTCTGACATTATTAATATCCTCCATAGCGTTAAAAACTCTCTCTATTCTATGGGATAAAGCCTTATATTACTAGGATAGGAGGTGCGAATTCGCATGGAAAAGTTTAAAAAACAGTGCTAATAGCAATTTTAGGGGTAGATATAAACCTTTAGAAAAAGAGGCTTTATGATGTGATAGAAAAAATACTTATTCTGTTGTAAATATTAATAAATAGAATCACTTGCCAGAAGCCTGACCAAGAGAAAGGCAGGTCAGGCTCAAGATAACAGGTTACTAGAGATAATATTAATGTCGAACTCCCCTATTTGGGATAAACGATCTTCATCAATGATGCGTAGTTTTTTATGACGACATTCAATTAGACCATCTTGAGTAAACTGCCGAATAACTCGATTAACATGTACATTAGTCAAGCCAATAGCATCGCCTATATCTTCTTGTGTAAGCGGAAAATCCACAGAATTATCATCTGCATTAAAGCTATTAATCAACTGCTGGCGACAACGATGAAACAACTCAAGCAACAAAAAAGCCACGCTTTCTTGTGCATCTTTTCTGCCTGCTGACATGAGATGGTGCTGACATAATGCTAATTCACGCGATTCCATCACTACAACTTGAGTCGCTAACATGGGATGATTATTAAACATTTCCCCAACTCTTGATCGCGGAAAAGCACACAATGTGGCGTCTGTTAAGGTGATAGCAGAATGCATAATTTTACCTTTAGCATTGGCTTGAAAACCTAGCAAATCACCTGGCAGAGCAAAACCTACAATCTGTCGTTTACCTGTATTGCTTGTTTGATAAAGAGACAACCAGCCATCATATAATGTATATATATAGGGAGGCATAGTGCCAGAAGTATATAAGGTAGTTTTAGGCGCTAGGCATAGTTGATGCTGACGGTATTCTTGAATACTATTCAGATCGCTTTTAGGTATTTTCTGATAAAGCGCACGCTCTCGAACGGGGCAAGAAGCACATTGAGTAAGGGGTTTTGCTTTTATTCTGGATCTATTGCTGGTCATTTGACGATAACACCTCTAAGAACCCTTTCACCCCAAGTAGGAAGCAAAGGTAACAATCTAAAGTATCACTACTTTCCCTTATAATTTCTTAACATAGGTTGTTTATATACATTTGTTTCTTAGAATTATAGGTGTTTTTTACTGAATATATTGACTTGGATCAATGCACAGCCGCTTTGGAGAAAACGGGAGAAATATAGTCAGAAAAATTTATTCCGACAGAACATCTATTAATTAGACTTTAATACCTCCTAGTTTTCACTATTTATAAACTTAAATAATTAACGCCCCTGCTGAATAACTCGTTCACACCCTCTATTTTTATCAAGCTTTATAATTTCCACAGGAACAAATACTATTTCAGGCGTAATCCCTTCCATTGGATCATCATCATCCCTTAAGTATCCTTTAATATGGATATAAGCGTCATCTTTTTCTGCTAGACCAAGCTCCTCATAAGCTTCTTGCAAGTCTGTAGAAATACCCGCATCTGCAATATAGTATTTAACACGCGACTTACATTCAAAAAGCTCACCAATACCCTTGTAGAACCTAAACTCACCCGTAAACTTAGTTATATCGTAATCACTGTGTTCACCACAGGATGACAACATTAGCGCAAGCAAACTGTACAATAATGTTTTTTTCATATTGAAGTATCTATATCGACTATTTAGGATTATGAATTTTATCAGATGGCTTAGATCCTGTCGCAGCAGGCATTACTGAACCATGTAGCCCAACACCCTTTGATATATCAATTTTCGCGCCACTAGCAGGAGTCTTAGATGCTGCTTCAATAGCTTCTTGTTTGGCGACAATATACTCATTTATTTTTTCGACGCCTTTAAGTGTAGGGTCTAGCCTTAATGCCTCAGTCGCCATCGCTTGCGCCATACTGTATTTGGCATGGTGCAAATACGCAATACTCAAAGCAGCAAACAACTTTGGGTTTTCTGGATCAACGGTTATTGCATCTTGATAGGCATCAATTGCTTTTGAATTCTTGTTATTACTAATATACAAACCAGCTAAATAGGCGTGACTTTGTTTGTCATCAGGGTTTTTAGCAATCGCTTTTTTATATTTTACTTCCAACTCAGCTTGTTTTGCTTGGTCCTTTGACCAAAAAGGTGCATTTTTATCTGCTTTTTTTATGGCGGCATGTGCTTTGCTTACAGCACTCATATCCATTGTTTTACTGGGTGCTTTTGTTTCTTCTGCAACAGCTAATTGTGTTAAAGATAATGCTGCTGTTAATAATATTAATTTAATCATTTCAAATCTCTCATATTACTTTCGGTTTAAAAAAAGCCCCCCCCCCACAGCTTATATTAAATTGTGGAGAGAGGGCTTATTTACAGCGTAATCAAAGAATATTACTTAACTAATTTCGATGATTCTTTATACGCTTTACCTGCTTCAAGAGCCGCTTTACGAACAGCTTTTTGTGCATCTGTCATCTTGTTCAAGTACCACAGATGATCAGATGAATTAAGAACCTTATCTAATACAGCTCTAAGGTTCTTAGCAGCTGCTAACTTCTTAGCATCACCTGACTTCGAGCCTTTTTTGATTAGCTTCTCAAGTTCTGGCACATACTTAGTATAGAAGTGCTTAGCAAGGTCATACGTTCCATGCCAATGAGTATAGTCTGGAGCCATCATTGATGCAGCCATACGTGCACGACGACCTTCATGATGCCATAACTCGAACCAAATCCAATCAATCTTATTACTAAATTTAGCAGGCTTTAAGAGTGGCTTAGATGCTTTGTATAAAGCAAGTCCAGGCTTAGCAAACTTTTTAGTGTATAGATCAATCATGCCATCATATTGAATATAGAAGTTATCAATATAATCTTCGGTATGACACGCAGAACACACATCTTTCATATTATCTCGACGTTCTTCCCAGCCAATATTCTGAGTAACAAGACCCATTTTCTTATCGCTAGTCTCAGGACGTACAGAGATAGGTGGACGGTTATTCCAAGAGATACGTAAACCAACATTATGGTTAACATCTTGTGTACGTGTTGCACTCATATGACACGTTGCACAGGTAGGACCTTGGAAGTAATCTTCACCAGCAACCCACTTAGGATTATCAAGGTTCATCTCTTGCTCATGTGAAGCAAATTGGATGCCGTGCTTAGATTCCTCGTAGATTTCTTTCTGAGGATGATCAGGTCCCAGATGACACTTTCCACAAGTACGTGGTTCACGCGCTTGTTTAACAGAGAACATATGACGAGAGTGACAAGCGGTACATGCGCCTTCCGATCCGTCAGGGTTAAAGCGACCAATACCTGTATTAGGCCAAGTAGCAGGGTCTAATCGACCATCTTCTAATACCTTAACCTTAGAGCCATGACACTGCCAGCAACCATTAACAGCTATTGCCGAAACACCTTTTGGGAAACCTTCGGTAATCATATCACTATTGCCTTCAACAACTTCTGCTAGCAAATTATCAAGTGATTGAAGAATGGTTCCTGCTTTTACGTGATGTGACTCAGCATTCTGCCTTACTTCTTTTTCGTGACAGTTTGAACAGTCTTTAGGTGAAACGATAATAGAAATGAATTTCTTCACTTTCTTGCCATCATGCATAAAGGCATCAGCTTCGCCTTCTTCAGCAGCATGACACTCATAACAACCTACTTTTGCACGATAATGCTTACTCGCACCCCACTGCTGGGTAATTCCAGGGTTGTTCTTTTTGTGACAGGCGACACATTCCTTTGTTTCTGCGGACATTTCGGGAGGTGGTGCTTTTACTGCGCCCCAAGATGATGTGGATAAAATCAGTAAGGTTATCGAGATAACCCACCGAATTAGCGTGGATGGTTTCATTACATAAGCTCCTCAATAGCGGTTTTGAAGACAGACATGCAACAAAAATACTTTCATATAAAATATTGGCTACTATAAAAATTTTCTGCTGATACATTGCGAGAAAACAACTCACTAACGATTAATTAAGTTAATGAGAAAACCCTTATTGAATTGAAATATAACTTTGTTGCGTGACTGCTTTTCCTTTTTATGTATAACCACTAATAGAGAAAGTAGGGATTTGATGATTTGCTTACTTCCCATGCAAAGCTCTGTTTACAAGCCCATAAAATCAGTTGATATACATTAACTAGAGAATAGTATGGTTTTGTATAATCCGTTTTAACCTGTGTTAAAGATTTGTAATATCATATTTTCCTTATATTCCATAAGGGTAGAGATGGCATCATATCACTTGAACTTACAAACTTGTTTTTTTAGACATTTTTTGTTTGTGCTCAGCCACTTTTTCTTCACCTAATCTTTTTTGCTGGGGAGTAATTTCTTTAGATATTTCAATTAGGACATCTGTTGCCGTTTTATAGCCATTGCCTAAGGCAAGTTTTAACCAATACCATGCTTCAGGAAGGTTCTTACCCACCCCTTGCCCCTTATGATACATCACTCCCACCATAAACTGGCTGGTCGCGATATTCTTCTTAGCATCCTGATGCCAAATCTCAAATGCCTTTGGATAACTCTTCTCCCAACCCTTCTCCACACCAAAAACAGTACCACCGTAATAGTATTTCAAAGCCAATAAATTACGCGCTGGTTGATAACCCGCATCTGCCGCCTGCCGCCACCACAAAGCCGTTTTTTCGCTATCGCCCTTTTCATCATATATTTCACCCAGTGTCGTTTGCGCCGCTCTATCATTAGCTTTTGCGGCCTGCGTACATGGAGTAACAGCCTGCTGCGACAAGCCTTCTGCAAATAGCTTCTGGCAAGTTTCACCAACTGTAGCCGCCTGAAGTGGCGCACTATAAGCAAAGACAAAAAGAGCAGTTGATAGTATTTTCAAAGACATATTAATTCCTTAGTTTTAAGACAAGTAATAATAGAAACAGAACCTAAAGTATAGAGGGATTTATGAGCTTTTTTAAACTTTTAACTTGATGTCAATCAATGTTAGAAGATATTAGGAGGAGCTAATATAAGAATTATCTAATATTAATGTAGATTAAATTCTACAGGGAGAGTCACAATGAAAAAACGTTACATCTTAGCAATACTTATAGCCTTTATTGCAACCCTGTCATTATCACAGGCAACCGCCTCTGGGCTAAAATATGACCCTGTTGCAAATTATTATAATACTTACTACGACATGGACTCTTTTGTATCGAACAATACGCCGAGTACAGCCATCAAAGCGGAGGTGAAATCAAAGACTCCTGTAGAAGATCCTTACGATGCTTATTACAATGTTTTCTATGAGATGGCAGAAGAAGGGCAGGTCTCTCAGAGTGCGATTAAACAGCAGTCTGTTCCTGAAATAGATGATGCTTTGATGGAGAGCATGTCAGACCCACTTAATTACTATAAATGGTAACCAATACCTTCGCCAAATAGAAAATATAAGGAATGCCATTAGTAGTTGATACTTAGCGGATGGTGCTACCGCTTACCCCCTACGGGGAGATTAGCGAAGGGATTAGCAATGAGTGCATTTCTTTAATGATAGAAAAAGCCCGTGTTCACAAGAGCACGGGCTTTTTATTACTACTTTCTAGCAGCATTCATACGTTGCAATGCTTGTTTGGCAGAAGGGATGCCTTTTTTAGCTGCCTTTTGGAACCAAACTCTTGCTTGACGTAAATCACGCTTTACACCATAACCGTTTGCGTACATTGCTCCGACGCTATACAGCGCCATAGGCACACCTTTAGCGGCTGATTTACGATACCATGCTAGTGCTTGCCCATGATTTTTCTTCACGCCAATACCATCAACGTATAAGTCTCCCAACAAAAACTGTGACGCAGGCAAACCTTTCTTCGCAGCTTTTGATATCCATTGAAAGGCATGATAAACATTTTTCTTTGTGCCTTTACCTTCTAAATACATCAAGCCTAAATTATGCTGAGCCAGTGGAATATTTTTATTCGCAGCTTTTTTGAACCATTGAAAAGCATGGTATGGATTTTTCTTCGTTCCCACACCCTGAATATACATCGCACCCAAGCTGTAGAAAGCAGATGCCATATTTTTATCAGCCGCAATCTTCATATTTCTAAAAGCATGATAAGGATTTTTCTTCGTTCCCATTCCATTTGCATACATCAAACCTAGCAAATAATTAACACCAGGGTTTCCCGATTTTTCAGCTTTTTTAGCATACCTAAATGCCTTGCCAAAATTACGCTTAACACCCACACCATTCAAAAACCGCTCACTTAACATGATTTGAACATCCGTCATGCCTTTGTTCGCCGCCTTTTCATACCAATAGATCGCAGCACCCATGTTCTTTTTAGTGCCATGACCATTTTCATGCATGATACCTAAACCACGAAAAGCATCGACTACACCTTTTTGTGCCGCCTTGGTATAAAGCTGAAATGCTCTATAAGGATTCTTTTTTGTACCCACGCCCGTTGCATACATAGAGCCAAGAGCATATTGAGCTGCCGCATGATTCTTTGCCGCCGCCTTAGTAAACCATTGAAAAGCAACATAGGGGTTTTTCTTAACCCCTTGCCCTTGCATATGCAACTCACCTAATATGTATTGCCCTGCGGGATCTCCTTTTTTAGCAAAGGATGAAGCAATGCGAAAAACACCACCGTAATCTTTACGCTTATACGCCGAGCGAAGATCAGCATTTGCATCAGCAAAAACGACACTACTAGAAAATAAAAAGGCAAAAGCAAAAAGAAATAACAGATTTTTTTTGATATTCATAATATTTAGTTTTCTTAAATTAGTTCCATGAGCACAATCGAAGCGGTAAGCGACTCCGCTTCCACCTATTGCAACATGTTTTAGATCAATGACAACTTAGATATAAGGAGCGAAGATTCAATAGCTAAGATTAGTCTATTCAGTATTTTTAACATGAATAAAATTTGCGTACATGCATTGATGTACGAGTAATAACTTATTTTTTGTTATTTAAGCTCGCAGTTAGCTTATCAACTAACTCCTCAAGTGTTTCAAGCTTTTCTCTGGTTCGCAATAAAACAGCTGTTTGCACATCAAATTCTTCACGGCTGACTAAGTTCATCTTGCGTAAACCACTTTCGAGTCCAGAACGAAGGTTTTGTTCCATATCTTCTCGTAAGTCACTCGCGGAAGAAGGAAGTAGAGAAGATAAGCGTTTGGCTAATTCTTCTAAATGATTACTGGTATCCATACGTGTAAATCCATAATATATTAGGTGTCCGCTACAGTATCATAATAGGTTTAGAAGCTAATAATAAGAGAGCTTCTAAAAATCAAAAATATTAAGAGTCCTTTGCACTAAAAGATGGTCTCACTAAAAGAAGATAGAGCTATATGAAATTAACACCACGTGAAATATCAACTCCTCGTCCTAATATGTCTCTGACCATACCAGAAGGTATGGCTCCCGTTGAGTTTTTCAATAGCCCCGCAAATTTGAAAAACTTAGCAGAAGAAAATGGTTTATTTAGGACGCCAGAAGATTGGTTGATGTACCGCAAATTAATTGGTCATAGCTCTGAATTTGACACCTCTATTATTTTAGACACCTCAAGACGCATTCTTGACCCTTTAGGTCGCCCTGTAAGACGCGATCAACTAGGCAGACAAGAAAAGAAAGTGTGGTCGAAAATGACACAAATCATCTGCGAATACATGTTTGAGAAATACCCAGACCCTAAGAAACATCTAGTGCTTTGTGGCGAGGCAAGCCTTGACTCCACGTGGCCACTTAATAAGCCAGGTGTTCCCAGTATCCGCATGATCCATAATCATTTTATGGTATTCCCTTATGAAGACCTAAAGGCTGCTGATAGTGCCAATCCAAACAATGTCAATCTGACTGATAGTGGACATAACACCTTATTCTTACGCCGCTTAAGCTCTATTTATCATGAGTTTTTAGAAGTACTTGACCTACAACTCTTAAAACAAATTCCATCTGAAGATTCGGCGCTTGAGATTACAGGCTACCCTCAAGGTCTACCTAGCTGGGAGCTACAAGGTGGGGCAGAAAAACTTAAAGATCAGTATTTCTGGTATGAGTACGAGCAAATATTAAGAGGTTTCCTCGATTTCTATCAAACCTTCTTTTCCTTAGTCGCAACAGGCGATGAGAAAACCCCAGAAGATGCAAACTTCCCCGAGCAAATCCGCGATGTTCTATTAAGCAATCATCAATTTATTCGTGTTGCACGTGATTTACGTGAACAAATAGTACTTGATCCTAAGTTTGCTAATGAAATTCGTTGGAGACCTGCTTACAAGCAGATTATGTATCGCGACCAAAAAGGACGCATTATTGTAACCATCTCACAAAACTCTGTGGGTAACGCGATTACTGAATTACTTGGTATCGTGGTTAATCGTTATGAAGATGTCGAAGAGTATGCTGAGATTGAGCCTGCATTAGTAGGAAGATTACTGGAAGTAAGAGACCGCCTGATTGAAGCGAATCTTGGTGAAGCTATTTCTGCACCTGCTTGGCCTAACGGGAAGTATGCAGCGACTTTGAGTACTTAAATATCCACACCCTTCTGCTCCACTCAGGGAGCTTGAAACATATTATAAAACACCCTGAGTGGAGCAGAAAGACGCGGTGGTGCAGAGCAATAAATACATCAAAGCACCACCAAATTATCCCGATGAATAAGCTCTTTCTCTCCCGTATAGCCAAGCACATCCGCAAAGTCTGAGCTGGTAACACCACAAATTTTATCAATATCATTTCGTGGATAATTCACTAGACCGCTGGCTATAATATTACCGTCAGGGTCAAGACAGTTGACAACATCGCCACGAACAAACTTCCCTTCCGCCTTTACCACACCAATCGACAATAAACTTTTACCTGCATTTAAAATAGCATCCGATGCGCCTTGGTCGAGCCAGAGTTCTGCCGATACGTTTAAGTGCCCAGAAATCCATTGCTTTCTTGCGACTAGCTGGGTGTTATCAGGGATAAGTAAGGTGCCAATATCTTCACCTTGTTGCAGACGGTTGAGCACATCTTTTTCTCTTCCCGAGACGATAATCGTGGCACAACCTGAGCGTGATGCGCGTTGCGCTGCAATCACTTTAGTTGCCATTCCACCTGTGCCAATATTAGTACCTGCGGAACCTGCAAAGCTAACAAAATTTGGGTCCGTTGCCGAACCTTCCGAAATTAACTCTGCGTCGGCATGATGGCGCGGATCTTTGGTATATAGACCTTTTTGATCGGTGAGGATAACCAGTAAATCCGCTTCTATGAGGTTGGCAACTAGGGCAGCCAATGTATCGTTATCACCAAGGCGAATTTCATCCATTGCCACAGTGTCATTTTCGTTAACAATAGGCAGGGTTTTTAATGCCAGTAAGGTACGCAAGGTATTGCGCGCATTGAGGTAACGGCGACGATTACTAATATCATCGTGTGTTAAAAGAATTTGTGCCGCTTGAATATTATATTGCTGGAATTGTCGTTCATAGGCCTCGATTAGCCCTGTTTGCCCGATGGCTGCCGCTGCTTGTAATTCGGGCAAGCCAGAAGGACGCTTTGTCCATCCCATACGACTCATGCCTTCTGCGACAGAGCCAGAGGACACTAAAACAATTTCAATACCTTGTTGACGTAAGCGCGCTATTTGTTCAACCCAATCACTGATCGCTTGATAATCCAAGCCTTTACCATCTTGCGTGAGTAAGGCGCTACCAATCTTAACCACCCAGCGCTTACTTTTTTCTACGTACTGCTTACGGCTCATTATTGTCCTGCTGCGTAGGCTTCATCGTCTAAATATTGCATGATTTTATTCGCTAAATTTTGCGTACCCATGTTGGTCACAGCGGATATTTTAAAAACAGGCCCTGTCCACTCAAGGCGTTTAATAATATCATCACAGATTTCGTCAACCTTATCATAAGGTAGCAAGTCTATTTTGTTGATAACTAACCAGCGAGTACGCCCTTGCAACTCCTCACTGTACTTGGCAATTTCTTTTTCTAAAATCTTAATTGACTCAACAGGGTCGGTCTCATCCATTGGAGCAACATCGACCATATGCAGTAACAAACTGGTACGTGATAAATGCTTAAGGAATTGAATACCTAAGCCTGCACCATCTGCCGCGCCTTCGATAAGCCCAGGAATATCGGCAATAACAAAGCTTTGGTTCATATCGATACGAGCCACACCAAGGCTAGGATAAAGCGTGGTAAAAGGGTAATCAGCAACGCGTGGTTTAGCTGATGAAATACTGGTAATTAAACTAGATTTCCCTGCATTAGGCAGACCTAGCAAACCCACATCTGCCAAGACTTTCATCTCTAATTTTATAGTACGCAAATCACCTTCACTACCAGGCTTTGTTTGACGAGGCGCACGATTTACCGAGCTTTTATAACGTAAGTTGCCAAGACCATGAAAGCCACCTTGGGCAACCATAATTTGTTGACCATCTTTGGTTAAGTCACCAATTATTTCATTAGTCGCCTCAGCATAGATAATAGTACCGATAGGGACAGGTACTATAAGGTCATCGCCCTTTTTCCCCGTCATGTTTCGACTTGCCCCATTTTCACCCCGTTCAGCTTCGTAATGGCGGCGATGGCGAAAATCGGAAAGTGTGCTTAGGCTTTTGTCGGCTTGCAGATAGATGCTACCGCCATTACCACCATCGCCACCATCAGGACCACCAAATTCGACGTATTTTTCACGACGAAAACTGGCACAACCGTTACCGCCATCACCAGCTTTTACATTGATTGTGGCTTCATCTACAAATTTCATGCTATTTACTTCTTAAATGTTATAAATATTTTCACATAGCTTCTAGTGGTTAGTGACCACAACCGCCTTCCGCATGCACATGACCGTGCTCAAGCTCTTCTTCGGTCGCATCGCGAATATCCAGCATTTCGACATCAAAATGTAGTGTCATTCCTGCGAGAGGATGGTTGGCATCAACTTTCACAATATCAGCATCGGCAGATATAACGGTAATTACCTCGACCCCCCTATCTGTTTGCATTTGAAATTGCGCACCTTTACCTAACTGATCATCAGACACATCGCCAAACATTGAACGTGCAACATCTTGCGTCAATGTATCGTCACGCTCTCCATAAGCATCTTCAGCCTCAATAACAATAGAGAACGAATCACCTATATCTTTGCCTTCTAGTGCTTTTTCAAAACCAGGAATCATTCCCCCTACTCCGTGTAAAAAAGTCATAGGTGAATCTTTAGATGCTTGATCGAGAACATCACCCTCACCGTTTTCTAATGTGTAAGCAACGGAGGCAACTTGGTTTTTAGTGAGGCTCATGGGGGAATTCTCATTGAAAATAAAAAAGGGCTTCGATTTTGACACATTTAGGGGACGTTCTCAATGAAGCTCGAAAAGTATCGAATGAGATAAGCGTGCTATAAAAAAGGATAGAAAGGAGAGATTGAAGCCCTTGAGAAAATCAAGGACCTCAATTAATAGAAATACATTTTCAGAGATTTTTATGAGCTAATAACACCCTTTTTTCTGAAACGGCGCGTAAATAGCAATAATAACAACCCTGCTATAGCCAAAGGATTGAAACTTCCGCCGCCACTGCCACTGCCACCATTACCACCACCAGAACTAGGATCGGTGACATTAATAAAGACAGTTGCTTGCTTAGTACAACCTAAATTATCCGAGATTTTGTAGTTAAAGGAGTCTGCACCTTTATAGTCAAGAGCTGGAGTATAGGTAAAGGTTCCATCACCATGATTGGCGATACTCACACCTTGGATAGAGGTGCTATCAGCTGACAATAGAACTAATGGATCACCATCCACATCTGTATCATTAAATAAAACATTAGGGATATTAACTATGACATTTTTAGGAGTACTGACTTCATTATCAACTGCTCTACAAGATTCTTTAGCTGTATAGTGATCTAGCATAAATATTTCTGGATCAACAAAGCCTCTATTATCGACACAGGCTGTTGTTGGTGAGTAAGGGTTATAGGAGGATTTTTCTGTATTAATTGCAAAATGTAAATGAGGCAGATTATTCCCTCCCGATATATACCGTCCTACTCGCGCTATATGATCCCCTGTCTTCACAAAGTCACCAACAGCAACTGCCATAAGTTTTATATGCCCATACGTAGAATAAAAAATCTCCCCTCCTGAAGTAACATGTTTAATAACCATAACTCCACCAGGAGCCCCGCTAGAACTGCCATAGAAGGGAAAATTGGTATCCAACTGTTCAACAACACCGTCTGCTGTTGCATATACAGGCATCCCTTCTGCTAATTTATAATCATTGGCAAGATGACACAGACCTCCTAGCTCACTAACCTTGTCACCAAATCCATAATAGGGAGAAGCTGCATGTTTCATATTAGCAGGATAAGCAAAGCCCGTACTCGTCATTAACACTGGCGGCGGCGCTACAGCAAACAGAGCGGAGGATGACAACAACAAACTGGAAAGCAGTGTGATTTTATTTATATTTTTCATAATAATAAGTCCTTTTTT
>DQSN01000022.1 GCA_015663245.1 Leucothrix mucor | reverse complement strand
CCTTTCCATAGCCTCGGTGGAGAGATAATGAAGATTTTTCCAGAAGCCTGCACAAGAACTAAGACCGCTAAGAAAACCACAAAAACTGTGGGTTCATTGAGTGAGGTAAATAGCAGGACTATTTAACGATTTCAATAAATCCAGATGATGATTGGTTTACAGTAGGCTTTTAGTGTTTGGACAAACTCCCGAGGTAATATACCCACTTTATCAGGCGTTGTCAGCCTCTCATTTATTTGAGATTATCTTGTCTTATATAGCTTGTATAAAAAGACTGCACCCCTCTTTAGATTCTACTTTTTTTTATTAAATTCAATGAATAACTAAGACAAAAATACAACAGCAGTTCCTGCCATTTTGTCATGCCAAGCTTGTTTTTTCTTATCCCATGCGACCCAAATAAAGCCTAATAGAAATACTATCGTTGAAGGAATATAGCCCACATAGCGAATTATCCACTGCATCATCGTAGGGCGCCGACCTGTTTTGACATCAATAATTTTCATTTTTAATAAAATTTTACCTGGTGTTGCTTGTTTCAACACCCAAAAAATCAACACTATAATAATAGGAAGTATCCAGTTGATAATGGCATCCGCAGGTCCAAGAATAAAGGCAGAATTAATGTCTTGAACAAAATATCCCTTACCATAAAAAAGATAGAGAAGTGGTAATGAAATAATTAACCAAATGATCGTGTCAATAGCAGCTGCAATTGCTCTTGCCCAAAATCCTGCATAACGTATTGATGATTGTTGACCAGAGTCTTCGGTTTGCTCAACATTACTACTCGGAGCTTGATATGGATTTGTCATAAATAATCCTTGTTTTAAGATTGGAATGGACTGGAATTTAAGTGTTTTTTATGATTGTCTGATTAGTGCACATTATATGCCTTTTATCAAAATATTTCTGTTTCTAAAAAAAGTATCCACAAGAAAACCATATAAGTTTATCCACCATAAAAGCCCATTCTAAGCACCTTAAAATAATGTCAAAACTAATTGTTAATTATAAAATTTTTCCTATTTTAAAAAAGATGAAATACTTTTACTGTAGAACTTATCCCAATTTTATCCACAGCTTTACATCCTAGTTAAACACAATATGTTGTACTTGACGATAGAGCCGCATACACTCTATAGTATACCAAGCATATCAAAGACCGTGCAGCGATAGCATGTGGACAAACCTACTAAGCCATTTCTATTCAGAGATCTTTCACACAAGATCTCATCAAATTCGCTCGCACAAAGGTCTCACTAATAATGGCTGTACAGTCAATAACGCCTGATACGACCACATCGGAGGAAAAATGGATACAGTCGGCGGTGAACAATTCGAGTCACAGGAACTCCCTACCCCTGCAACAGCGCAGAATGATGCTACAGATAATGTGGTAGATGTTGTTTATAAAGTCATCCGTCGTAACGGTAAAGTCACCCCCTTTAATGCCAGCAAAATTGAAGTAGCATTAAGCAAAGCATTTCTAGATGTTGAGGGTGGTAGTGCAGCAGGTTCTTCGCGTATCCATAACACAGTTCAAACACTCGCAGAGCAAGTAACTGAGTCTCTATTTCGCCGCATGCCTGATGGCGGCATTGTCCATATCGAAGATATTCAAGACCAAGTTGAGCTGGCACTCATGCGCTCGGGTGAGCGTAAAGTAGCGCGTAGTTATGTGCTTTATCGTGAGCAACGTGCAAAAATTCGCAAGCAAAAAGAATCAAAAAACACCAAATCAAAATCGAAGAAAAAAGACATTATCCATGTCAAAACTATCTCAGGTGAATTAAAGCCTTTAGATGAAAAACGCCTCAAAAAAATCATCACAGAATCTGTTAAAGGTTTAAATGGTGTTGATGGCAAAAAAGTGTTGCAAGAAGCTCAGCGCAACATCTTTGACGGTATTCCAGAAGCAGATGTTGGCACGGCTTTAGTTATGTCCACACGAGTGATGATAGAGCAAGATCCTAATTACTCTACGGTTGCGGCACGTTTATTGTTGGATAATTTGCGTTGTGAAGCACTGACTTTTATCAATGGACGCAAGACACTAGCAACACAAGCTGAAATGAAATTGCTTTATCCTAGCTTACTAAAAAAGTATATACATCATGCCGTGGAGTTAGAACTACTAGACGAAGAGCTAACACGTTACGACTTAGAGAAATTAGGTGCGGCGATTAAGGTACAGCGAGATCAACAATTTGCTTATTTAGGCTTGCAAACACTCTATGACCGCTACTTTATTCATAGCGAAGATGGGGTACGTTTTGAGTTGCCACAAATCTTCTTTATGCGTGTGGCGATGGGCTTAGCGATTAATGAAATTGATCGCGAAACCCGCGCTATTGAATTTTACAATCTACTCTCTAGCTTCAACTTTATGAGCAGTACGCCAACACTATTTAATGCAGGCACGCTACGTCCGCAGCTATCTTCTTGCTACCTCACCACGGTTCCTGATGATTTGGAAGGTATCTACAATGCGATTAAGGATAATGCCTTGCTGTCTAAATTTGCAGGTGGATTAGGTAATGATTGGACGCCAGTACGTGGGCTAGGCTCACACATCAAAGGCACGAATGGTAAGTCACAAGGTATCGTACCATTTTTGAAAGTATCGAATGATACGGCTGTGGCGGTCAATCAAGGTGGCAAACGTAAGGGCGCTTTTTGTGCTTACCTTGAAACATGGCATTTGGACATCGAAGAGTTCTTAGAGCTGCGTAAAAATACGGGTGATGAGCGTCGTCGCACTCATGATATGAATACTGCCAACTGGATTCCTGACCTATTTATGAAGCGTGTCGCCGCAGAGCAGGAATGGACACTGTTTTCACCTAATGAAGCACCCGACTTGCATGAGCTTTATGGCAAAGCTTTTGATGCTAGATATGAAGAATATGAAGCAAAAGCAGCGCGTGGTGAAATGCGCCTGTCAAAAACGATCAAAGCCGTCGAGCTATGGCGCAAAATGCTCGGCATGTTATTTGAAACAGGGCACCCGTGGATTACCTTCAAAGACCCCTGTAATGTCCGTTATAGCAACCAGCATGTAGGAGTTGTACACAGCTCTAATCTTTGCACTGAAATTATGTTGCATACCAATAGTGACGAAATAGCGGTCTGTAACCTTGGTTCCGTAAATATTGCTGCGCATACAACGGCAAATGGCATCAATATGAAGATGCTAGAAAAGACCATCACTACCGCTACTCGCATGTTGGATAATGTTATCGAATATAACTATTACAGCGTGCCACAAGCGCGACGTTCTAATTTACAACATCGCCCTGTGGGCTTAGGTGTAATGGGCTTTCAAGACGCTCTGTATAAACTGGGCATCGCTTATGCTTCAGAAGAGGCCGTAGAGTTTGCCGACAATAGTATGGAAGCCATTTCCTACTTTGCTATTCAAGGCTCTAACAATCTTGCTAAAGAACGTGGCACTTATTCTAGCTATGAAGGTTCCTTATGGAGCCAAGGTATTTTACCAATCGATTCTCTAGAGATGATGGAAGAGCAACGCGGTGATTACTTCCAAGTGGACAAATCTAGCACGCTTGATTGGGATAGCTTACGCGAGAATATCAAACAGCACGGCATGCGTAACTCCAACGTCATGGCAATTGCACCCACAGCAACTATCTCTAATATTTGTGGTGTCAGCCAATCTATCGAGCCAACTTATCAGAACTTATTTGTGAAATCTAATTTGTCAGGCGAATTCACCGTGGTGAACCCTTACATGGTCAATGAGTTAAAAGAATTGGGATTGTGGGATGAAGTGATGGTCAATGACTTGAAATACTTCGACGGCAGCGTGCAATCTATTGATCGCATCCCAGAAGAGATTAAAGCAAAGTATGCAAACGCTTTTGAAATTGATCCACGCTGGTTAATCGAAGCAGGCAGTCGTCGCCAGAAATGGATTGATCAAGGACAGTCGCTTAACTTGTATATGTCTGAGCCTTCAGGAACTAAGCTCGATAATCTGTATAAATTAGCTTGGGTACGCGGTCTAAAGACGACTTATTACCTACGCTCAATGGGCGCAACCCATATGGAAAAATCAGCCGAGCAAAGCAGCAATGCAACAACTAGCAGTGATGATATGGTGATAAGCTCAACAGCAAAAGCACCCGCAGCCTGTTCAATACTTGACCCTGACTGTGATGCTTGCCAATAAATATTAGGTGACCCCAAAGAAATAAACACCATTTACAATAGTCGGTATTACATTTCCTACTTAGCTAAATAGGATAGTTTCCTTAAAGCTTGGGAAATGTAATATATATTTATGTAACCGACCGTGATACTCGCTAACGTGAGTACAAAAAAGGAAATTTACCATGTTAAACTGGGATGACCCGTTAGATAGTCAAAACGGCAATAAGAAAAATGATAGCAAGCAAATTAACTCATTAGCAGAGTCATATGCACAAAGTGATGTGCTTAATGATTTTTCAGATCAGGACATAGAAGTTGCTGATACGCAAGTTGATAACACCGCACAGGAAGCTGTGGATAACTCTGGTGATAACTTGCCTAAAACCTCTGTAAATACCAGCACTAATACCGATAATATTGCCGTACAAGCAATGCTGGGCTTAGCAGAAGAGCAAGAAGATATTGAGCGTAGCCTCGCACCCGTAAAAGCCTCTGACAAGAGAGTTATCAATGGTTTAGCAGATGTCAATCAATTAGCTCCATTTAAATATCCGTGGGCTTGGGAGTATTTTTTAAATGCCAATAAAAACCACTGGACACCGCTTGACATCAATATGGCGCAGGATGTGCATGACTATCAACATGCCTTGACCGACAATGAAAAACACGTGTATGAAAATGTACTCGCCTACCTCACTACCTCCGATATATTAGCCATGCGCAACATCGGTTTGGCGGTAATGGAAAAGATGACAGCACCTGAGCTACAAATCTACCAAGCACGCCAAGTTTATGAAGAAGCACTGCACACATGGACTTATCAACACTGCATTGAAACCATTGGATTAGACCAAGGTGAAATCTACAATCGCTACCGTGTTATTCCAGAAATAAATGCCAAAATCCAAATGGCAAACCGTCGTTTAAACTCAGTTATGCGTCATGATATTGACCTAACTGATCCCGCAGAGTTAAATAACTTCGTGATGGCATACGCCTTTTTTGCAGGTATTTTCGAGGGCTGCTGGTTCTACAACGGCTTCACCCCCATTTTCTCGCTACAACGTCGCGGTCTAATGAAAGGCACATCCGAGCAGTTGCAATACATCATGCGTGATGAAGTCATGCATGCCTCCTTTGGTATCCGCGTGGTCAAACAAATCATGCTAGAAAATGATGTACAGCTTGATCCTGTTGCCATCAGAGAAATGTGGGATGAAGCAGAAGCCGTAGAAATAGGCTATGCCAACTATCTACTAAGAAACCCTATTCTCGGATACTCCGCAGACGATCATATCGAGCAGTTTCGCTTTATAGCCAACCGCCGCGCCAGACAACTAGGCTTTGAAGAACCCTTCCCAGGCGCAGAAAACCGTACCCCATGGTTAGATGAGCAAGCCAATATGCGTAAGGAAAAAAACTTTTTTGAAACGCGCGTAACAGAATATCAAACAGGTGGCGCTTTAGATTGGGATTAAGTTAAAGACAACAGAAACCCTTGCTCCAGCCAAGGAAGCACTGCTTTAACAAGGTGCAAGGGTTCCAATCTATCTCCCCAATAAAATTACTTCACATCAATCATTTCAACTGTTCCATCTTCCATTACTTCTGCTATTTGTCCTTTAGGCTCCTCCAAAAAGAGCACGATCAAAGCAAACACAACGGCTGATGATATACCGATGAACATAAAGAACTGGTCATAGCTCACTAAGGAATTGGCGGTTAGGAAGATAACTGCACCCACATTACCAAATGCGCCTGCCATGCCTGCTATCTGCCCCGTCATGCGGCGTTGAATTAAGGGAACCATTGCGTAGACTGCGCCAGAACCTGCTTTTGAGAAAATCCCGCCAACTATCGTCATTGCTACAACTAGCCCAATTGACCATTCTTTGCTAACAAAACCTAATAGCAAGAAACTAGCGGTGATGCCAGCAAACACGACCATCAAGGTGAGTTTACGACCAAACTTATCACTAATCCAACCACCACCAGGGCGTGCAAATAAGTTAATTACAGGATAAACACCTGCTAATAAAGCAGCTGTTACTTTCGGTAAATCAAACCACTCAACGTAGAACATCGCAAGCATGGAAACAACCGCTAGCTCGGTACCAAAGGTAATTAAATAAGCCCAATCAAGAATCGCCACTTGCTTGAATTTATAGCGTTGCATTGCAGGTACAGGCTCTTTTAAAATATGTGCATTCACCTGCCAGATTTTCCACACTTGAAGCAGATAGATTGCAACTAAAGACGCATAAATAGAATAACTTGCGACTTCAGAAATCAAACCCATTTTGGTTGGTGATAATTTCCATGTTAATACCGCCAATGCTAAAAATAGCGGAATATTCATCACCATGTATAAAACAAGATCAAAACCACTGGTGACTTCCATTGCGCCTGTTTTACTGGGTTTAAAATAGGTCGAACCTTTTGGTGTGTTACTGACTAAAAAGTAGTACACCGCGCCATAAGCGATTGCCGCGATACTGGCGAAGGTAATTGCGTAGCGCCAGCCATCTGTGCCACTAAAGCTTGCAGCAATGAAAGGTAATGATAAGGCAGCGCCTGCTGATCCAAAGTTACCCCAACCGCCATAAATACCTTGAGCGATACCTGTTTGACGAGCAGGAAACCACTCACCAATCATGCGAATACCAACCACAAAACCTGCACCAATAAAGCCTGATAAGAAACGTAGTACTGCTAATTTTTCGTAACTATCTGCCCATGCAAAGGTGATGCTAATTAAGCCACCTAGTATCAAAATACTGGTAAACATAATGCGAGGACCAAGCTTATCGACCAACATGCCGACAATAATTCGCGCTGGAATAGTCATGGCAACATTTAAGATTAAGAGTACTTTTGCTTGTTGATCTGTTAAGCCAAGTGATTCTTGTATAAACGGCATCATAGG
>DQSN01000077.1 GCA_015663245.1 Leucothrix mucor | reverse complement strand
CCTCCCAACGGTGGGACAGGTAATATGATCTTGGAATGAGGACTTTCAGTCCTTGAAGCAACCTATGCATCTTTCAGTGCATAGTTGTTGAGTTTAAAAGTGTCAACTGGAAAATGAAGGATGCCCTATTTTAGCTATTATTTTTGATCATTGAGGAAATAGCTTTTCTTTAAGGTGGAGGACGAGTGCAATAAATCACAAGGTTTATCTTGTGAGAATAACAAGTTAAAACTTTGATTCTTGTAGATTGTGATAAGTATGACAAGAGTATATAAGTCTCGAATAATTATGAACTAATTATGTGTGTTCAGCTTCTATATAAACACTAAAAGCGACAATACAGTAAAATTAGAAGCTTTTTATATTTCCAAATAGGGGCGGAAATATAGGTACGTGAAGGGCTTTATAAATACATTTTCTATTTGCTTATCTATAGTTGATTGGCTAATCTGTTGTAGAAGATAAAAAAGGGGCAGTAACATAATGAATTATTACAAAATAAAGGTGTTTTTCATCTCGCTATTTCTGTTGTTAGTGACAGCTATTCCTTCAGCTCACGCACAGCAGCGCCCAATTTATAATCAATTACCGCCTGAAATACAAAGCATCCTCAACCAGTCGCGCATGTCCCCTTATGGAATGAGTGTCTATGTACATGCTATAGGCTCTCCTCGCCCTTTATTAGCTTTTAAAGAAAATCAAGCACGCACACCTGCTTCAGTGATGAAATTAGTCACTTCGCATGTTGCTTTAGGAGTATTGGGACCAAGTTATCGTTGGCCTGTTGATGTGTTTACCACAGGAAAAATACAACGAGGACGACTAATAGGTGATGTGTATATCAAAGGCTATGGTGCGCCTGATTTTGAAACGGCTGATTTGCGTAGCTTGCTAAATAAATTACGCAGACGTGGCATTCATAGTATTGAAGGTCGTTTAGTTTTTGACAATAAATACTTTAATGTCCCTGCAATTAACCCTGGGGCTTTTGATGGCAAGCCTTATAGTAGCTACAACGCGCAGCCAGATGCTTTGTTATTTAATGAGCGTATTAGTTATTTTACAGTCAGTGCGCGTGGTAAGCGTGTAGTGGCAAAGGCTACAACGCCTGCGCATAATTTAGTTGTGACGAATAAGATGCGCAAAGTACGTCGTGGCTGCCGTCCAAGAATAGGGGTTAAACGAAGTGGTGGTAAGGTCATTGTGAGTTTTAGAGGGACTTTCTCTTCTCGTTGTGGCACACGCACCTATTCACGCGCTGTCACTGATCCCTCCAATATGTTGTACACGGCTATTAATGGCATTTGGAGAGATGAGCTAAAAGGTCATATGAACGTAAAATTTGCGGTGGGTCGTACGCCAAATCATGCAAAAAAATTAGTAACTTTTAATTCTCGTACTTTGGCTGAGATTTTACCTAAATTGGGGAAAGATAGTAATAATGTGATCGCACGCCAGTTAATGTTATCAATAGGTGCAAAGTATTATGGTGCGCCAGGTACACCACGCAAAGGTGCGGAGGCAATTGGTGATTGGTTGAGAAAACGTGGCTTAAACTTCCCTGAGTTGCGTATTGAAAATGGTTCTGGGCTAAGCCGCTATGCGCGTATTAGTGCTAAACATATTTCTGATCTGTTAATGGATGCTTATCGTAGTCCTTATCGCGACTTATTTATGCGTTCACTATCTATAGCAGGTGTCGATGGCACGATGAAAAGACGCTTGCGTTCTACGCCTGTTAGTGGTCGAGGTTTCTTTAAAACAGGGACATTAAGAAATGTTCGTGGCGTAGCAGGTTATGTGAAAGCCGCAGATGGAAAAACCTATGTGGTCTCTATTCTTCATAATGACCCTAAGGCTTCCAGCCGAGGTAAAAAAAGCCATGATAGTTTGATTAAGTGGGTATTTTGGAGTGGAAGGCGACAGAATGTTGCTAGTGGTTACTAAGTGAAAACAAAATAATACCCACTCCTAACGGCTCTAAGGAATAGAGATGATTGACTGCGTTAGTCTTAGTGGTTCAGGAATAACATCCCATTTATATTGGTGACCTGTCTGTACAAAGCCATTTATACCAGGATTACTTAGGTTGTAACGAAACCCTGCCAATGCAGGGTTTTTTATATTATTGATAATGCTAACAATGCCTAAACCTGATGCTATAGAAGGGTCATACCATGTTAGGTAATCATCGCAGTGTTGGCGGTTTTCATAACGGTGTATAGCACAGCAGTTTATCCCCACCATTTTTCCATCTAGCATATATTTATCAATTTTCAAGTTTGCACGTAGCGAGCGATCTAATGTTTGCAACCAAGCAAGCGTATATTCTAAATATTCATTATAGGGCGTACTACCGAAGCGCCCATCGCGTTGATCCCATATTCCTTCCATCCATTGCCATGCGGTGCGTACATCATCTAAATTTCCGTGTTGAATGATAAATCTATCTGCTTTTCTTAACTTTCTACGCAAATCCTTTTTTCGTGAAGGAGAAACAAATGCCCAGTATCGATCTAGAGAAAGGCAGATGATGCTTGCGGTTGCTTGTTGATTAGAGCAGGCAAAATCAGCAACAATATCGCTATCAAAATAAGGCTGAGACATTTTACAGAGAATTTGTTCCGCCCTAGGTGGATAGGTAGCACTGATGGCAGGGGAGTTGGGCATGGCGGCGATATAGGTTAAGGGGCGTCTGCCATTATTCTCTCCATAATAATATCCCACAGGTAAATAGGCTGATGGCTTTCCCTTGTTGTCGTGAGAAACTAGTAAATGCGGCTGACGCATGTCAGGGTATCGAAATAGTTCTTCGATAATGAGTGGGTCAGCATATAAAGAGCCATTATCAAGCTGTTTGATTATTCTTAATTCTTCTTTATTCATTGGCTGGCATTATAGAGCTATGCTTTGTTAGAATGGGATAATTTATAGTAATGGTTGATGTATTACTGATGAGCCGTTACTGAGATGGAGTTTAACTTTTGTCATCAAGGAGAAATTTAGTGAAGTTATTAAAAATAATAGGTGCAAGTTTATTGTTGCTGGTAAGTTTTAGCAATATTGCCTTTGCTCATGCAGATGCCGCCAGCATTAGTGGTGGGTTTATCAGTGGCTTTATACATCCCATTTTAGGTTTAGATCATGTGGTTGCGATGGTTGCTGTAGGTTTATGGGGTGTGTTTCTTGGTCGCCCTGCCATTTGGATTTTACCTGTGGTATTTCCTTTAGTGATGGCATTTGGTGGTGCTTTGGGCGTAGCTGGTGTCGATATCCCATATATAGAGGCAGGTATAGCACTTTCAGGCGTGGTGCTAGGTTTGGCGGTAGCTTTTGCCGTGCGTCCACCATTATGGATTGCGGCTATTATTGTCAGCATCTTTGCTATATTTCATGGTCATGCACATGGAACAGAGTTACCCAATGCAGCAAACCCCTTGGTTTATAGTGTGGGCTTTGTAATCGGTACAGGCTTATTACACTTGGCAGGTATTTTATTTGGTGAGCTGACGCGGTGGTCATGGGGGGATACAGTTGTTAGAGCAGGGGGAGGAGTTATTGTTTTAATAGGGTTTGGATTTCTATTGGGTGCTTTATAAATCTAAATAATTGTTTTTTAAAATAAAAAAGAGCCACTAAAAAAATAGTTTTTTTAGTGGCTCTTTATGTTTATCAGATGACTTATATTAATAAGTCATCAATATCTGTTCCTGATGCTATTTCCGCTTCAACCCATTTTGGTCTTCTGCCACGACCTGTCCATGTCTGTTCTGCATTATTAGGGTTTACATACTTAGGCTTTACTTTATTTTTTTTGACTGCTTTGGTTCCAGAAACAACTTCATCTAATGTAAAACCAGACTGTTCTGCCAATGCCTCCATTTGTTTGCGTATAGAGATTTTCTCTTTCTTTTCAGCTTCTTTTATTACAGTAGCTAACTCACTTTGTAATTGAATTAGATCGGGGTAACTCATGTTTTCTAAATTAACAGACATTTTTTTTCCTTTGTATTAAATGGGTGACAGTTTAATTGATATCTAAGCAGGGTTTTTTTGAGCAAGGTTATTTAATTTCTAGTGTGTGTTATTTTTAACAAGTTAATGCAGTATTAAATTAGGGTTGTTCAAGACTACTCTAATAGAAGTGTTCCTAAAGTATAAATATATTTGTAAGTGAGGGCTTTATTCCTATCAGTGCTTAGTTGTAAATAGTATTGAATCACTCTAGGTTTTAAACATTCATAAGATATAGTTAAAAACCAATATTATTTACATAGTATAAATATTTTAAATTACTATCAAGGTAATATTATTTTTTATTTTAAGGGTAATTCATATATATATTAATATATTGGATTTGAATGATTATTTGTTGTTTGAGAGGGCGCTTTATGAGTAGAAGCGTGTATGCAATAGCTACTTTCTGTCGGAATCCCCCTCATTTTGCTGGAATATTGGTCTATTTTCATGCGACTATTGTAAAAAATTAGTTTCATCACTCTCTATTGCAAGATAATAATAATAATGAAAATAATAAATTATAATAAGGTCGGTGGGAAAGGGCGTATGGCATCCATCGCAAGTATTTCCCTGCTGTTTCTATTTAGTACTCTCTTAGCTATTTGGCAAACGCTGTACAACCAAGGAAGTAGCCTTGTATCAGGCGTGCCTGTGTTTTTGCCTTTGCTTCAAGCTGTACTTTTGTTGCTGGTCGTTGTTTTTGCTGTGCTTCTTTATAGGCTCCGTTATAAATCAATAGTTAGCCGAGATGTCATAGGGATTACGAGTAAGAATGTTAACCTATCTTTTGCAAATACTGAGAATTTTTTAAGTGCGGCGGCGGGAGGCATTTTGCGTATAAACATATCATTTAAAGTAGAGTATGTGAATGCAACTGCAATGAATATTCTTGGTTTTAAAGGGGGGGATCTTAGGGGGGAGTCAATTTATAAACTAATCAATAAATATGAGTCTATAAGTGGAAACTTTGTTCTGAAAGAAGCTTTGGAAAGTCAGTTTCATGATGAAATTACTTCATCTGATTTTAATGATATAACCCTTTTCAATCATGAAGGTGATCAGCGTTATCTGAAACTTAAAACCGCCCCTGTGCAAGATGATAGGGGTAAAGTTACTTACGTTATTTTAATTATACAAGATTTTACAGAAGAGAAAAAAGTGATGAGTCAGTTGTATCGTCAGGCTTCTGTTGATTCTTTGACAGGGTTAATAAATCGTCATAGCTTTCAGAGGTCTCTGGATAACTTGTTATCAACATCAACTGGGACAACTGAGCGTCATGTCTTGTGTTATATGGATTTAGACCACTTTAAGGTTGTTAATGATGTTTGTGGTCATGCGGCAGGGGATGAGCTATTAAAGCAAGTAGCCGATATATTTAGTAAAAGTGTGCGTGGCTCCGATAAATTGGCACGTGTTGGAGGTGATGAATTTGCTATTTTATTACCACGTTGTGAGTTAGATATGTCGCGTCGTATATGTAATCGCATACTAGAGGATGTACGCAATTATCGCTTTACTTGGAAACAAAATAGTTTCTCGGTGGGGGTTAGTATAGGCGCAATAGAGTTTGACTCTAGCTATAAAGTCTCAGATCGAAGTGATCTGATGATCAAGGTTGATAAGGCCTGCTACAAAGCAAAGCAAAGTGGTCGTAA
Organism: Leucothrix mucor; assembly: GCA_015663245.1. Classification (GTDB taxonomy): domain Bacteria; phylum Pseudomonadota; class Gammaproteobacteria; order Thiotrichales; family Thiotrichaceae; genus JAGLBW01. Next base: position 2,180 of record DQSN01000077.1, on the reverse strand, counting down.
CCAGCTATATATTCAAGATATAGAGAGTGTAGAGGAGCCGCTTGAAAGTGATGAAGATAAGGATGCTAAAAACTGGGATGCATCTATTAATCAAGCACTAAAGAGTGATCAGTTTGTACTTTATATCCAGCCTATTATTTCTCTTGATGATAATGATAATGATAATGATCCTGATACGAGTGATCAGTATGAAGTGCTAGTTCGTATGAAGCATGAAGGTAAGCTATTAACACCAGGTAGCTTTTTACCTGCGGCTGAGCGCCAAGGTTTAATGTCGAAAATAGATCGCTGGGTTGTAGGGAAAACCATTGAAATTATTGCCGCCAATAGTAAAATTGAAAAAAACAAGCAATTATTTACGATAAATATCTCTGCTGATAGCGTTTTAGATGCAGATTTTATTCCTTTTTTAATCACTCTTATTGAAGATAAAAAGATTGATCCCGCCATATTGTGCTTTGAAATATCGGAGAGCGTCGCTTTAGCAAACTTTTCTGAAACGCAAACTATACTCAAAAAATTATCTAAACTGGGTTGTAGTGGCTCACTGGATGATTTTGGTAGTGGTTTCTCTTCATTAAACTATTTACGTGATTTGTCGTTGCAATATCTAAAAATTGACGGCTCATTTATCCGTAATATGAGTAAAAATCGCATAGATGCTGCAATGGTGGACGGTGTAAACAAAGTAGGTCAGGTAATGAACTTACGTACTGTAGCGGAGTTGGTTGAGAATGAAATTACAGTGAAGTTATTGCAAAAAATGGGTGTTAATTATGCGCAAGGTTATCATTGTGGAAAGCCATTTCCCATTGAGAGTATTTACGCACGAACGTAAAAAATATTCTCTGTTAAACTTCAGTTGAAAAAGCAAAATAAGCATCCATGTTTTTAGAGAGAGTTTAACTGTTTCTAATTTTTAGGTAATCTAACTTTGCGTGCGTCTCATATTTTCATTGTTTTATTTTTGATAATTCCTATTGTTGAAATTTATTTTTTAATCCAGGTTGGCTCCATGATAGGAGCATTCCCAACCATCCTGTTAATACTTGCCACGGCAATAGTTGGTGCTTTCCTCTTGCGTCAACAAGGGCTTTCTACCTTGTCGCGTTTTCAAAATAATTTAGCCTCAGGTACTTTGCCTGCACAAGAGCTTATCGAGGGCATTATGCTTGCAGTCGGTGGAGCTTTGTTAATGACGCCTGGGTTTTTTACCGATGCAATAGGCTTTTTCTGCCTAATTCCTTTTACAAGAAAGGCTGCTGCTAAATATATTATGAAACGCTCTAGCGTGAAAGTGCAGTCGAGCATGGGTGGTTTTACAAACTCATCAGGTTCAAGTGCCGCCTATGATGAAAACACCTATGAAGGTGAATTTGTTAGAAAAGAGAGTGATCGTTTGCATAAAGATTAAGGTTCCCCCTGAAAATTTGCATTATATAGTTGTTCCATAAAGGTACTTGCGCTCAAGGCAAGCACCTCAACTTCATTTTGACAAGCATTCTGTTTCTAAATATTTTTCCTGAAAATCATTTTATTTCTCTTGAATTAATTAAAGCCATCCCTATTATTAGCAGTCGTTAGTCGAGACTGCTAAAAACTACCCCTCGAAGTTATTCAAAACATAAAAATGTATGGAGCAAAAATATGAAAATTCGTCCTTTGCATGATCGCGTACTTGTACGTCGTACTGAAGAAGAGCGTAAAAGTGCTGGTGGAATTATTATTCCTGATAATGCAACTGAAAAGCCAAATGCTGGCGAGATCATCGCGGCAGGTAATGGCAGAATTACAGACTCAGGTGATGTTCGTGCGATGGATGTGAAAGTTGGAGACAACGTTTTATTCGGTCAGTACGCAGGCACAGAAGTAAAGGTTGACGGTGAAACATTACTAATGATGAAAGAAGAAGATATTTTAGCGGTTATTGAAGGCTAAGGTGTTTTAAAACATAGTGGCCGTTAATAATAAAAAATCGGCACTATTCATTATTATTTAAGAATAAATTAAAGGATTCATAGAATGAGTGCAAAAGAAGTACGTTTTGGTGATGATGCTCGTACACGTATGGTGAACGGCGTAAATATTTTAGCAAATGCGGTAAAAGTAACACTAGGTCCAAAAGGGCGTAATGTTGTTTTAGAAAAGTCATTTGGTGCTCCAACCATCACAAAAGATGG
>DQSN01000170.1 GCA_015663245.1 Leucothrix mucor | reverse complement strand
TTGACGACTTCTTTATCAAGCTTGTTGGCGGTGTAATGATAGTCATCATCTAGTCGATCCCAACGTGTTTTACGGGAGAGTTTTTCACGTTTTTCTATGGATTGTTTGGCAATTTCTGCCCCTTGCTTGCTGATTTCGGTTTCAATGGTAAACACATCATAAGGTACATTCACGCCATCGGCGACTGACTCTTCATAGGTGTATTCGCTCACCACATTTTCATTGAAAAAACCAAAGGTGCGTTTATCAGGCGTGGCGGTTAAGCCAATTAAAAAGGCATCGTAATAATCCAGCACTTGCCGCCACAGGTTGTAAATGGAGCGGTGACATTCGTCAATAATAATAAAATCAAATTGCTCAATCGGGTTCTGTGCGGAGTATTCAACAGGTAATGGTTCTTTTTTCTGCCATTGAATACTGGATTCATTGGGGTTTTCGGTTTCGGCTGTTTGCTCTAGCTCTTCACCTCTGAGGATGGAATACATACGTTGAATGGTGGAGATACAGACTTGGCTATCGGAGGCGATAAAACTGGAGCTAAGCCGTTGCACATTGTATAGCTCGGTGAACTTACGATTATCATCACGGGGCTGGAATTTTAAAAACTCCTGCTCAGCTTGTTCGCCTAAGTTTCTGGTATCGACCAAAAATAGAATACGTTTAGCATCGGCATGTTTTAATAAACGATAAACAAAAGTACAAGCAGTAAAGGTTTTGCCTGCCCCTGTTGCCATTTGAATGAGTGACTTGGGGCGATTATCGCTAAAGGATTGCTCAAGGTTATTAATTGCCTTGATTTGTGCAGGGCGTAGACCGTCTTCATCCAGTGCAGGAAAATTTTGTAAGCGAGTGCGTAAGGTTTCGGCTTGCTTGAGCCAATCGGATAAGGTGTCTGGTTGATGAAAGTGAAAGAGGAGGCGTGAGCGTGGTTTTGGGTCACGATAATCGGTAAAACGGGTTAATACGCCTGTGCTTTCATACACAAAGGGGAGCGGGTCGTTATTCAGGTATTTTAGTTTGCTGTTGGCATAGCCTGCACTTTGTTCTTCTACTTGTGTAAGGTGTTGTCCTTCTTCTTCGCGTTTGGCTTCGATAATCCCTACGGGTTTTTGATCAACAAATAACACGTAATCGGCAGGCCCAATATCAGTTTGATATTCACGTATGGCGACACCTTTGCCTGCGTGTAGGTCTATTTTGTTTTTAGCCTGTACCAACCAACCCGCATTGACTAGCTGAGTGTCGATGTGGTCGCGGGCTATTTGCTCGGGATTTTGGTTGCTGTTATTTTGCATAAAAGTAGCCCGTTTTGATTGGAGTCATTATGAGTATATCAATAATTCAACACACCATCTTCCTACAATAAAACTTCACTGACCCTACTACAATTATTTGTTCGGATATTTATATTTTGTGCACGTTCCTTGTACTAAACCAAATATATTATTACCTGAGTCTATTTTGGAAGTGGGGTTTTAACCCCGCTAAAACGGGGCTAAAGTCCCACCGCCTATTTTTAATTAAGATATGGATTTATTAGGATTGGTATTAGTAGGCTATTAATAGGTCTTTAGTATCAATATGATAATGGCTGTTGGCGGTTCGAGCTTGCTTATTTTTAGCTTGTTGATAAACACGTGAAAATTCTTTTTCATAGATAGCTGCAAGATTTGTGCTATCGATAATAAGGGAATTTTCATCATTATTGCTTTCAGCATTTTGAGTGAAGTTATAAGAGCCTGTGACAACATAGCGATGATCAATAATCATCACTTTATGATGCAGTTTGTAAGAATTGCCATCGAGTAGTACATCGACATTTAGTTTGGCTAAGTCATCATATTGTGAGTACGACTGTCCTGATTGGCTTTTATCAAATACGCCTTTTATTTCAATACCCTGTTGTTTTAAGGTGACAAGGGTGTTTGCTATATCGGTGCTGGTAAACGCAAACGCCATAAAATGCACAGACTGTTTAGCAGAGGCTAATAAGGGGATTAGATAGTTACTGCGAAAATGATCATCAGGAGAAAAGTGTATTTTTACGATGCTATTGTTGATGTTAAAGACATTATCCGAAGTGTTGGCTTGTCTGTGATTGCCTTTCCATAGTTGGGCAAATTCCTCAGTGTAGTTTAATGCGGCAGCTAGACTATCGAGTCGCAAAAGGTTTTCGTCATGGTGATATGCGCCGTTGTAGGTGTAGTTCATCGAACCTGTCCAAACTTGGCTGTTATCAATGACGGTGAATTTGTTGTGCATGAGGGCGCTACGTTTATCACCTTTAACGGCTATCCCCGCTTTGATGAGTGCTTTAAATTCTTTCCATGAAAAATGATCGCTATCGGTGTAAACACGCACAGTTACATCTCTTTTATGTGCTCTTATTAGACTTTGTGTGACATTTTTAAGTGATAGCTCGTAAATAGCAACGTCAATACTAATTCGTGCTTTATCAATGGCTGCGATTAAATGTGTTTCAGGGCCGCCTGTTAATGTTTTTGCATTGTTGGCATCGGGTTGTGTAAAGAAGACAGTCAGTGCGCCACCCGCTGAAGATGCTCCTGAGGATGTTGTAGTGCCTTCTTTTTGATTATTAAACCCTGTAGAGCTATTGCAGGCACTAATAAAGAAGAGAGCGAGCAAAAGGCTGAGATACTTTGTTATTATTTTCATTGTTTTAGTGGAGACCTTATTGTTCTACAAAATGTTTAATCCGATTGGCTGCTTCGATACATTCATCCAGTGTTGCGACTAATGCCATGCGAATACGGTTAGCCCCAGGATTAACGCCATTGACTTCACGTGATAAATAACTGCCAGGGACAACATTCAAATGTTGTTGAGCATAAATATCCCGTGTGAAAGTTTCATCATCCGTTGGAACGCCTGCCCATAAATAGAAACTAGCATCAGGCTCTTTTACATCCATGATGGGTGATAAAATATCTAAGACTGCGGAGAATTTTTTACGGTATTGGTTGCGATTATCCAGCACATGCGCTTCATCATTCCAAGCTGCAATACTGGTGGTTTGTGTGGGTGGTGGCATCGCACAACCGTGATATGTTCTATACAGTAAAAACTTAGTTAGTATTTCTGCATCTCCCGCAATAAAACCTGAACGTAAACCAGGTGCATTGGAGCGTTTTGATAGACTATGAAATACCACGCAGCGTTTGTAGTCTGTATTACCAACTTGAGCGGCAACGTCTAATAGTCCAATAGGTGGCTTATCTTCATTAAGATAAATCTCGGAGTAACACTCATCGCTTGCAATAATAAAGTCATGTTTCTCTGCTAAGACTAATAATTGCTTGATCTGCTCAGCACTGACTACTGCACCAGTAGGATTTCCTGGGCTACATAGGTAGATTAATTGGCAATCATCCCATGTTGCATCATCAACAGCATCAAAATCAGGGTTGAAGTTGTTATCAGCAGTGCAGGGTAGGTATACAGGCTCTGCTCCAGCGAGAAATGCTGCGCCTTCATAGATTTGATAGAACGGATTTGGCATTAATACCTTTGCATTTTTAGTGCGATCTACAACTGCTTGAGCAAAGGAAAATAAGGCTTCTCGTGTACCATTGACAGGTACAACTTGTGTTTCAATATCTAATGAATTTTCAGGCAGATTAAAGCGACGTGTTAGCCAATTAGCAATAGCCTCGCGTAATTCTGCGTTACCTTTAGTTAAGGGGTAGTTTGCTAAGCCCGACAAACTATCTCGCATTGTATTAAGAATAATTTCAGGGGTAGAGTGCTTAGGTTCTCCAATAGCAAGAGAGACTAAGGGAATATCAGCAGGAGGTGTTATTCCTGCTTTTAACTCATTGATACGTTGGAAGGGGTACGGTTGTAATCGGGCTAGGTCAGGATTCATGTAGGTGTGCGTGATTATTAGAAAGGCGTGGATTATAGCGTAAGTTGTTTGTTTTCAGGTAGTGTGTAATGTTTTTGTTCCTGCGTAACAGGACAAATAAAAGAGAGTGAGAAAGAAGCTAGCTGTAAGTCTTCCGTATCATCTTTGTTGCCATATAAACGATCACCAATCACAGGAAATCCAAGTTCTTGTAGGTGTTTACGTATTTGGTGCTTTCGCCCAGATTCAATATTTACATCGACTAAAGAACGATTTTTTTCCTTGTTATAGCTTAATAACTTAGCATGGCTGATTGCACTGCGTTCATCAATATCAGTGGTGATAGTTTGAGTTTCTTTAGGAAAGGTACCACGCACAATAACTTGATAGTGTTTTTCGATTTGACGATTTTCAAACAGGTTGGAAAATTGTGCCGCTGTTTTTTTCTTGTGGGCAAGAATCATCAAACCACATGCCGCTTTATCTAAGCGATGCACAATGAAAGCAGGGCGTTGAGGTTGTAAATTCTGCTCTGCCCAACGGTTGATAGTGTGGTGATCTCCCCATTTAGAACCTTGCGATAAAATCCCTTGTGGCTTATACCAAATACTATAAGCAGACCTGTCGTACATTAACTCCGAGGCAACGGCTGGTGTTGTAATCAGCTTCTCATCATAGTAAATATGTACAATTTCACCGCTTTTGATGATCTGTTTTGCACGGCGTAAGCGTTGCACTTTTTGTGTGCCTCGTTCTATCCAAACCGCACCATTTTTCATAGCTAGTTTGATGCGCTGTTTGCTTAAATTTGTTTTTTCACAGAGTAGATCAACTGCAGATTGACCATCGCTGACTGCGCTTATGTGTTCTTCGATATGATTATTCACGATAAGGACCATGGTGTTTGTATGACGCTAATATTATTTTCATCATTACTTAAATAAAGCTCGGTATCTTGGATATTAGCTTGCAAACTCATGCTTTTTTGCACTAAGTTTTCAATATTATCAGCATCTAAATGAATGACTTTCAAATTTTTAAAACGTGCTAGTTTAGGTGCTTGTTGTTGCCACCAAATATTTGCACTACGTTTGTTGTAGGTGTAAATAATGACCTGTTTGGCACGACCACAAGCTTTACGAATGCGCTTTTCTTCTGGCTGCCCAAGATCAATCCATAGCTCTATTTCATCCGTTAATGATTTCTGCCATAAATCTGGCTCATCATCAGAGCTTAGTCCTTTGGTAAAACTGAGTTGCTCATGGGCGTTTAATATAAAGGCACAGAGACGAATCATCATGCGCAATTCTGTTTCGGAAGGATGTTGAGCGATAGTGAACTCATGGCTTTGATAATAGTGTCGATCCATATCGGCAATATTAATGTCAGCTTTGTAAATGGTCGCGCTTATAGCCATATTTGGAAGAGCCTTTTAGAAAAATTTATCGTAAACGAATAGGCATCCTAATACAAAAAAAACCAGCATTGAAGCACTCAATACATGCACCATGAAATTACTGGGTGGGGTTGAGACTCTAGCGCTGCCATCTGAGGCTAACTGTAGCTCAATGGACTGTCCTTCTTTGATACTTGCGGCAGTGACGGCAGAGGTAAATTGGATTGTTTTTCCTTCATGTTCATATTCAATAACAGGCAAGCTTAAAGTATTTTTATGAGTGACAGAAATAACTTTTCCTGTGGTTGTTTCCGCATTATGAAAAAGTGTATTGCGTGTTTTTATAATGCCGCGAATATGTGCAATAAAAAATACGCATGCAAAGGCAGCTAAGGAGAAAAATAGATTGAAAAGTGTTGTTAGATTAAAGTAATCCATGCGTATTATTTTTATTAGTATTAAAGGTGGAGTATAACTTATTTAGCACATTAAAAAGCCACCTACAAAAGAGGTGGCTTTTTAAAGCAAAAATAATTCACTTATTTTCCGAATATTTTGCTCGCCATACTGATTGCACCACCAATACCGCCGATTGAATCTAAAATAGATCCGCCGCTACTTGCTTGGTCAACCATGTTTGGAAGTGCTTCACGTAATCCGCCAACAGCTTCATCTTCGCTTAGACCTAGTTTAGACGCAAACTCAGAGATTTTATCTGAACCAAAAATATCAGTAATTTGACTTGATGATACATCTTGGTTATCACCATCACCCAACCATGATGCTGCCATATCACCCATTCCGCCGTCTTGCATTTTACCAAGGATAGAACCGATATCTAGACCGCCACCACTGCTACTTCCGCCACCAGCAAGTCCTGAAAGTGCTGATACGAGGCTACCCATATCAAGTCCACTACCAGCATTGCCGCTCATTTTGCTTTTGATGAACATTGTTGCGCCCATCTTAATTAAATCGCCCATATCCATAATATATTTACCTGTGTTTGTGTATTGAGTAAATGAAACCCACACTTAATTATGATTAGTGTGGGTTAAAAGTTAATTTTTTTAAATGCTAATCCATTGGAATACGGATTTTCTGTCCTGGAAAAATCTTATCAGGGTCTTTGATGACCTCACGGTTTTCTTCAAAGATTTTCTCATACTTACTACCATTGCCATAAAACTTATCAGCAATCTTCCATAGACTATCACCTTTTTGAATTTCGTAGTAAGTTACTTCATAAGTTTGCTCAGGTGCTGTTAAGCCCGCTGCTTCTACAGAATCTACGCCAAGCGCATTACCTGCCATTAGCACAGCTTTTTCATAGGCACTGGCAGATTCTGCCTCACCTGTAATTGTAGCGACACCGTCTACAACCGTAACGGATAAGCCTTCTACACCTGGGTTGTCTTCTTCGATGTGAGCTTGTAACTTCTCTCCAGCATCATCATCGTCCTTACCGAAAATCTTATTACCAAAATTCTTGGCAAAATCAAATAGGCCCATTGTTCTTTCTCCTTTGTGGGTTTATGAATAATTATAAAGACACTTCTGCCTGTTTGTTATTGACTAATATAATAGGGGAATAAATATAACTTTCAATAGTGTAGTTCAAATATTGAACATTTTTTGGATAAACAAAGCTTTATTGTATTAAGGAATTTTCCAAAAATCTGGAGCTGCGGATTATTTTGTCGAGATAAAATAATACTAATTAAGATCTAAGCTTCATGGAGAGTATCCCTGCAAGAAGTACAAAGCCCAGCAATAATAACAATAGTGGGGTTCCATTGCAGTGAAAGTGTGATGGTAATTAAGGAGGGTATCAATGCCAATAAAAAAGACCTCAATAATGAGGCCTCTTCTTTATGGTCTTTTATCTATAGCTGTACTGTTAAGCTTGTTCAGGTAGTTTCACTTGTACCGATAACTCTCGTAACTGTTTACGAGGCACATCTGCTGGCGCATTGGTCAAAGGGCATGCCGCAGTCTGTGTTTTAGGGAAGGCGATAACATCACGAATTGAATCGGTATGTGTAATTAGCATCACTAAACGATCTAAACCAAAGGCTAATCCACCCAGAGGAGGACAGCCAAATTTTAGTGCTTGGAGTAAAAACCCAAACTTCGTATTAGCTTCTTCTTCTGAGATGCCTAATACATCAAATACAGTTGATTGCATTTCTGAATCATGAATACGAATTGAACCACCGCCAACTTCATAGCCATTGATGACCATGTCGTAAGCATCAGACAAGGCATCTGCTGGGTTTGCACGTAATTCTTCTGCACTACAAGTAGGTGCAGTGAAAGGATGATGTAAAGCTTGGAAGCGATTGTCTTTTTCGCTCCACTCAAACATTGGGAAGTCAACAATCCAAATAGGTGCCCAATCACCTTCTAGTAGTTCAAGGTCTTTCGCAAGCTTTTCGCGTAATGCGCCGAGGGCATCATTAACGATTTTTGTTTTATCTGCACCAAAGAAAACCAGATCGCCATCTTGCGCGCCTACTTTTTCCATAATGCTCATTGCAACTTCATCAGGTAGAAATTTAAGAATAGGGGACTGCAAGCCTTCAACACCATCTGCCAAGGTATTTACTTTAATGTAAGCAAGACCACGTGCGCCGTAGTTGCTGACAAACTTAGTGTAGTTATCGATATTTTTACGTGAGAGACTACAGCCGCCAGGTACACATAATGCTGCTACACGGCTACCACCATCATTAGCAGGGCCCGAGAATACTTTGAAATCAACGTCTTTCATTTGCTCGCTAACTTCAATTAACTCTAGTGGATTACGCATATCAGGTTTGTCGGAGCCAAAACGATTCATTGCTTCTGCGTAGGTCATACGTGGAAACTCACTAGGAAGGTCAACATCACTAATTTCTTTGAATAGCTGATGAATCATCTCTTCCATATTGCCCATGATGTCTTCTGCATTTACAAACGACATTTCAACATCAACTTGGGTAAATTCTGGTTGACGGTCGGCGCGCAAATCTTCATCACGAAAACAACGTGCAATTTGATAATAGCGATCCATACCGCCCATCATTAACATTTGCTTAAATAGTTGTGGTGACTGAGGGAGTGCGAAGAAATTCCCAGGATGTGTACGACTTGGGACGATATAGTCGCGCGCGCCTTCTGGCGTTGCTTTAGTTAACATGGGTGTTTCAATATCAAGAAAATCACGATCGTCTAAGAAACGACGCATAATAGAGGTCATCTTAGCGCGTGTTCTCATGCGTTGCTGCATTTCTGGGCGACGTAGATCAACATAGCGATATGTTAAACGTGTATCTTCATTTACATCATCAGATAATTGAAAAGGTGGGGTATCTGATGCGCTTAGAATTTCCAACTTGTTTGCGATGATTTCAATTTTACCACTTTTCATCTTGTCGTTGATCATGCCTTCTGGACGACCATTAACGCGACCTGTAAGTCGTAAGATATGCTCATTACGAATAGATTCTGCAAGTCCGAACATTTCATTGTCATCAGGATTAAAAACGACTTGTATCAAGCCTTTACTATCGCGCAAATCAACAAAGATAACGCCACCATGGTCGCGACGACGGTTTACCCAACCGCATAAAGTAACTTCTTGATCCACTAAGGACTCGTCAACTGATCCGCAACGGTGACTACGCATAATACAACCTGTTATATGTTAAGAGGGCATCCACTTTGATGATTGATTACCCTGAGTTTTGATGTTTGAGAGATAATAATCTGTCGTAGTATATTTCTACTTTTGATTGTTGTCCGACTAATAATCACTATTATTAAAAAATGGCGAAATAGTACGGTTTCACTTAGCTATTGTCCAGCGTAAAGTGGTGCTGGTGAAGCTAAGTAGCTAAAGGCTCGAAAACAGACGACAACTGGGTGATTTGTTGAATATTCTAGCGAGATATTTGTATACTAGAATTAGGGGCAGTGTGATCAATTAGCCGCAAATAATAATGCGGCTCATCGTTTATGATTGTTTTACATTTTGTCTGAAATTGAAGTTTTTTAAAGCAATCATTAAATTTTATAAATTAATTACTTGCTCCTATTTGTTAATGTTAAAAATGAAGTTGGTGCTTGAGATTTAAGCGAAGCAAGCAATTTCAATGATTCCCTTTTTTAGGAGATTTTGCTACTGTTTAGGTCACTTGATTGACTGTTTTATCCCTCAAAAGATACCTCGATTCAGTCAATTCTCATATCTAAGGATTTCATCATGGCTAAAGTGCTAGCGGTAGCTAATCAAAAAGGTGGTGTTGGTAAAACAACGACCAGTGTAAATCTTGCGGCTTCACTTGTGGCGGTAAAGAGAAAAATCCTTGTAATTGATATGGATGCACAGGGAAATGCAACGACTGGATTAGGTTTTGATAAACATAATCCACCAGAGGCGTTAAGCAATGTGCTGCTAGGCAAGGCAAATACAAGGGATGCAATTCAAACCGTGCCAGATCTTACTATTGATGTGCTAGCGGGGGGTCCCGACCTTACTATTGCGGAAATTAGCCTAATGAATGAAGAGCGTCGCGAGTTTCGCTTGCGTTCGGCGTTATCCTCTCTTCGTGATGAATACGACTATATTTTGATTGATTGCCCACCTTCACTAAACATTTTGACAGTTAACGCATTAGTCGCCGCTGATGGCGTATTAGTCCCCATGCAGTGTGAATATTACGCACTGGAGGGTTTGTCTGCATTGATCGGTTCGATCAATACGATTCGTGACAGTGCTAATGATGACTTAATGGTCGAAGGTATATTACGCACGATGTACGACCCGCGTAACAATCTTGCGCGTGATGTTTCGCAACAGCTTAACCAGCATTTTGGTGATAAGGTTTATAATACTTCTATCCCACGCAATGTCCGTTTAGCTGAAGCGCCTAGTCATGGACTACCTGTTTTGGTCTACGATAAGCGCTCTAGTGGAGCTTTAGCTTATTTGGCATTAGCAGCAGAAATGATCCGTAAAGACTCAAGTCGCGCAGCGGCAGCATAAAGGAATAAAAAATAATGGCAAAGAAGCCTGGCTTAGGTCGTGGTTTGGATATGTTGCTCAGCTCAGTTGCATCAAGCAAGGATGAGTCGGGTAATGATACAGAATTCAAGCAGCTACCTATAGAAACTATTCAAAAGGGACAATACCAACCACGTTTAAACATCGATCCCGATGCTTTGCAAGAACTAGCAGAATCAATTAAAGCCCAAGGCTTAGTTCAGCCTGTTATTGTGCGCCGCCTTGAATCAGGGGTTTATGAGTTAATTGCGGGCGAACGTCGTTGGCGTGCAGCGCAAATAGCAGGGTTGCATGATATTCCTGCAATCATCCGTGATATTCCAGATCAAGCAGCGGCGGCAATGTCACTGATCGAAAATATCCAACGTGAAGATTTAAATGCACTAGAAGAAGCGATCGCCATGAGTCGCTTAATCAGTGAATTTGGTTTAACGCATCAACAAACAGCTGAAGCAGTAGGGCGTTCACGCACTGCGGTCACCAATCTTTTGCGTTTATTAGAACTTGAAGAAGAAACGAAAGAGTTATTGGATAGCAAACAAATTGATATGGGGCATGCACGCGCTTTGTTAGCCTTAAAAGGGCAAGTGCAATTAGATGCTGCGCATAAAGTAGCATCACGTGAAATGTCGGTACGTGATACTGAGCGATTAGTTAGGAATATTCTATATAAGTTAGAAAACCCTGACAATGGACAGGCTAAAACAAAGCCTGTTGAAGTTAGTAAATTAGAACAATCACTCGGCGAAACCCTTGGCGCGCATGTTGATATTCAATACAATGCAAAAGGTAAAGGGAAGCTCGTCATTGCCTATAATAATCTAGATGAGCTAGATGGAATTTTAGAGCATATTAAATAAGGACGGAGGGTTTAATAATATCGAAAACTATAATGCAGGATTTTTGTTCCCGATTGAGTGTGATCAGAAGGCGCATAGCTATGTGCCTCAACAAGCTGAAAGTGTTCAAGCGAGGGAGAAAAATCAAGTTAGTGTTCGGGTGTTATTAAATTTTCAATCATAAGGGCTGATTGAATCAATGAATGATGTAGATCTGGCTGTTGTCGAATTCTTAGACGATGGTACTTTGTATGCAAGCCCTAGTCTTGTTGATGAGCTGTTTAGCTATCCTTTTTTAAGTGATTCCTGCCTTTTAGTGAGTCGTGATGAGCAAGGCACACCTACGGGGTATATCCCTTTAGGTTACAATCAATTGGGCACAATGGCATCGTATATTCCTGCCATTCCACCTTCTCCACCTATCTCTCCTACCTACACACCAGGTGCTGCGAACGTCATCGCTGATCTTGATAATTTACTTAATCAACCGATGCTATATTTTGATGTTGATGTAGTGCCTAATAATTATTCGGCATCCTACTTAGAAGAGACTGCCAGTGCTTATTGTTTACCACTAGAAGAGTATTTATTCTATCTCTCCCGCTCGCGGCGTAAAGACTTTAAGCGTAAATTAAAAGCTGCTGAAAACTATACGATAGAGCAGGGAAGCATGGCGGATGTACAGCAAGGCTGGTCTTGGATGAAAGCTGTTTGGGAAAAGCGTGGGGCTTACGATAGCGAACACATAAGCCGTGTTCTTAGGTGGCTACAAAAGATAGATGCATCTGGCAGGGCAACCATGAAAATAGATAAATACCTATTAGATGGTAAGCCTGTTGCGGTTAACTGCTGTGTCATACACGAATTTCATGGCACTACCCATATTGATGACTATCTCACATGGTACGACGTTGAAGCAGCGCCTGGATTAGGCATTATTAGTGCTATCAATAATGTAAGCAATCCAAACTACCAAGGTGCGCGTTATAATCTTGGCTTACCAGGGTTCTATGGTAATACCTTTGCAGGACATCAATATAAATGGGACGTAATACCTGAGGAGATAAGGTTATATCAATCGATTATTAATATACAGGCTGAGATAGAGATTGTTTCTTAGGACGGTTTTAGTCAGCTTTCTAGGATACTAAATTTACTGCTGCATAGGTGACCGATATGCCCCAGCAGTAACTCTATATGATAAAGTCTTCTTGTAAGATCTACCTTTACTCTGTTTTCTTTTGCATGGTGATAAATGAAAAGATGTAGTATGGGCTGTGTTTTTCAGATCAATTGATATTGATTTTAGCCATCAGGCAGCCTCCTAAGTTAATTAAAAGTAATATAATAATCATAGAGCTATCTTGAAATACTGATAAAAAACACAATATTTTATAGTTGAAGATTAATTTTGAGGGTTACTAAAAATGCAACGAATTTTTATGCTGATGCTAACAAATTTTGCTGTCATTGCAGTGTTAGGTATCGTGTGGAATGTCTTGGATTCCATGTTTGATATTACTGCGATGTTCCACGAGATGGGTATGCCTGCTGAATTTGGTTATATTGCGGTTATGTCGCTGGTGCTTGGGTTTGCGGGTTCATTTATTAGCTTGTTGATGTCTAAGGGTATGGCTAAGCGTAGTATGGGGGTTCAGGTTATTGAGCATCCTCAGACTAAGCAGGAGCGCTGGTTGTTTGATGTGGTACAGCGTCAAGCCGATAAAGCGGGTATTAAAATGCCTGAAGTTGGTATTTTCCACACGCCTGAGCCAAATGCTTTTGCGACAGGTGCTAGGCGTAATGCGGCATTAGTTGCAGTTAGTACAGGCCTATTAGAAAATATGACACCTGATGAAGTTGAGGCAGTGCTGGGGCATGAAATATCACACGTAGCA
Organism: Leucothrix mucor; assembly: GCA_015663245.1. Lineage (GTDB taxonomy): Bacteria > Pseudomonadota > Gammaproteobacteria > Thiotrichales > Thiotrichaceae > JAGLBW01. The sequence goes on along the minus strand of DQSN01000170.1, from coordinate 21,077 downwards.
AATGGTGATATGGTGACGCAAACACTACTGCAAGGTGTGCTAAATACCTTTGTTATTTTCTTCTCACGTGTTATTGCCTATATTGTTGGCTCTCTTACTAGAGGGAATAATAATGAGGGCGGAGGAGCTTATGGGGTAACATATTTCATTGTTTCTATGGCGGCTCAAGTTCTATTAGGTTTTCTGGCAAATTTTGTTGTTATGTGGTTTTCTCGCTATAGAGAGTTTCATGCGGATAAAGGCGGCGCAGACCTAGCTGGGCGTGAAAAAATGATAGCTGCTTTACGTCGTTTGCAATCAGTAAATCAACCTCACGACCTTCCTGGAGAATTGGCTGCATTTGGTATTTCTGGTGGGTTAAAGGCGGGCTTATCTAAAATGATGATGACTCACCCTCCACTAGAGGAACGTATTGCTGCTTTAGAAAGTCATAAGTACTAAATATTTTAAAGTGGGCTTTGGACAAGTATTAAGAAAAACCCTACTCAATCTCTCTTTGATAGAGGGTATTGTAAAAGATAAATACTGTAGGTTGATGTTGAGGAGTAAAGCCGATATAACACCACTTTTGGATTTCGCAAACTCAGCGTTAAGCTATAAGGGGACTTTTTCGATACTTTTGATAAAAGGGAAAGTTAAAAAATAAACACTGGCACAATCACTAAGTTACGTGTCAGTTACGCCCTGCGTGTATAGGGGTCGAGAATAACGATTTCTTTATTATCAATACGTCGCATAAGGTTATCACCATGCAAATCCCACGCGATTACGTTTTGGTATTTTTTATAATATTGGTAAAGTTGGGCAATATCTTCCGCAAGTTGAGGGTTGTACCTAGCACTTACTTCTTGCAATGCTACCTCTCTATTTTCTTTATTTTTCCAATCTAAATTTTGGATGTGATTGTCGAAATAAGCGCTGTCTTCATCGTTCAGATGTTGTAACTTTTCCATAATGTAAATAAAACGATAATCTGTTTCATCACCAGAATAGATTTCTTCATTACTGGGTGCATCAACAGGGTTGTCTTCCTCGTCGAGGATGCCAATACGTTCAATATTTGGGACTTTAAATAGTTTTTTATTATGAATAGCACCGCAATAGTATTCCAATCCAAGTGAGCGTTTTTCTAATAAAACATACTGCTCATCATATTCAAAAACATTGGTTAGAAAGGTCATTTCACATTTATCACAATGTATTTGCGGATATTTACCTGCAATAAAATGTGTCAGTGTTTGTTGTGAATTCATTCGATGCTATTCCTCGTTAATAGTGGACACGTTTCTCGGCAGATGCCTGGATAAAAATCATCAATCCACATGTGGACGCTGATATCTAACTCTTTCATGTATTCACGTTTGGGGTTGCCATCGGTAAGATAGATAGCAATATTAGTTTTTTCTAATATTGAGCGAATTTCTTCAATGTTTTCTCTATCAGGAGAGCGTAAAGTGCAGACAAAGGGTTCGTAACCCTCCGATTGTAGTTGTTTTATTAAATTTTTGAAGAACTCTTGATCAGCACTGATGGTGTTATCCCAATCAATAGCAATGTGTTTTGAATTAGGGTTGTCGAGTAAGACATAAATATCAATTAAGAACTCATTATAAAACTCAACTAGATAATATCCCCTTTCATCCAGCAGGTTTTGTAGTATTTGAAAAGATGTTATTCCTTGGTCACCACTGTAGTAGAAGGTTAATTTTTCTTCTTCTATTTCCATATAATGCGTCTCGTGATAATTGTCTTAGGGAGTATTCTCAATTAACCTCCGCTGTTTTGTCAAGGTCGTTGTTAGTCCTCTAAAAAGTGATTGTGGGATATATAGGTACTAATAGTGCTGCCAAGCGAAGGCAGTGTTGATACCTCGGGTGAAGGTGGAAAGCCATGCTATGCTGCGCTATTTATCCGTTTATCTTGGAGTGATTTAATTTCCTCCTCACTGGCTTATTCAGAGCTTTCAGCTTTAACAAAGTTTTGAAGGTTAATTGAGAGTACTCCCTAATCTCTAACGCATGTTAGGCATAAAGGGCATCATTATTGATTCTGGTCGAGTGAATTTATTAATGTCTTTTCCCATGCCTCCCATTGATTGATTCATAACAGCCATATCTTGGCTCATACGTGCCATTGATTTCGTCATCTGTGCCATATTAGTATTCATACTGTGAATATTAATGCCAAGACCATTCATGTCTCTGCTCATATTGCTCATGCTGCCTGTCATGATATTCATGTTTTTAGCCACACCTGCAAAATCATTTCCCATCTTTTCTTGACCTTCAACCATACTCGAAGCCATTGTTGTCATCTCTTTTGCCATGCCTGTCATATCTTTTGTCATTATATGTACGTCATTGCTCATCCTAACAACAGAGGTCGTCATTTTGTTCATATCGCCCCCCATATTCACCATGAACATCACCATAAAATAACAGGCAATTGCCATAAAAATAATAATAAACAGTCTAAGCGTATTGTTAAAAAAAGGGGTTTGTTTGATTTCTGATGATTTATTCATAAGCTCTCCAAATAGATGCTAACTAGTCCTTTTCGTCTTCGTCTTCGTCTTCGTCTTCATCGATAGGTTTTGTCGAATAATACTCAGCCAGTTCATCTATTTCTTCTTCTGTTAATTTTGCAGACAATCCACGCATTAAATTATAATGATCGTTGACACGATCGCCTTCTTTGAACGCTAGCATGGTTTCTTTAAAGTATTCTACTTTTTGTCCTTCCAGAATGGGAGTCTGATAGCCACGCTCCATCGCTTCATCATTATGGCAATAATTACAGGCCAATAAAAAGCGTTTAGGATCGCCTTTGTCGGCGAGAACAGGCACTTTAACCCCTAGCTTTTTTTCAGGCTTTTGAGTCGCATAATAAGCTGAAATATCAGCCATATCTTTGGGGCTTAGGTTTTTAACCTTTTTGAGCATTTCCTTACTTTCTCGTAAACCAACTTTATAATCATGTAGCTGTTTAAAGGAATAGGCTGTGATTTGTCCCGCGATACTGGGTGTATCATCCTCATCACTCAAACCCGTATCGCCGTGGCATTTATGACACTTCCCTTTTTTTGCTAATTCCTTTCCACGCTTTATATCACCTTTTTGTGCTAAAGATAGTGTTTCCTGTGTCCATACAAAGTCATTGCTAGGCTCTGGAGGCTCACCACTTTGTGTTAAAGTATTGATTGAATAGGACGGCAATCTAGCCACTGCTGACTGTGCATCTTTCTTTGCTTTTTCTGCTGCAGTGGTCGCCATATCCATTGTTTTTTGCAAGGTGTCTTGACCCGCTTTCATCATGGTTTCCAAAGGGGTGTCTGCTGCAATTAATACCTGATTAGAAAAAACAACACATCCGATAAGTAATGGCTTTAAAAACTTAGCATGTAATTTATACATTTTATATTCCTTTTATGAGCTTTATAGGTTTTAACGATTGCAGAGGTAGGACAAACTTCACCCACCCTGCTGCAATGTTTATTTGCTTGACTCTTTATTTTTTGATCTGTTATCAAGCACCTTGCTATCAATCACAGGAAAGGCTGTTTCATTGACAACCATTTCGACAGAAGGAACGATTACAGTGCTTTTACCCAATAATTTGTCCGCTATTTTCTGTGAAAAAGAACGATAATGTAATTTAGCAACTACCTTTATTTCTTTAATACCTTCAGGAAGGTTAAATGCATAGTTTGAATCTTTATGACCTTTAGGTGGTATCGTATTTATATCTGTGAAGTGATCGATTTCCCATGGAAAAGTTGTGTGCTTACCATTTTTATCAACGGCATTAGCATTAAATATAACGGTACCTGGAGGCAGTGCATTTCCTTTGGTTTTTGTTCCTGATCGCATTAACTCTTTGCCTTGATCATCAGTCACAATAACTTCTAACCAAAGCTCACGCACATTGACCAAGCTGGTCGGTAAATTATGTCCCGCACGGTCATTATTGACGCGAACGACTAACTTATGTAACGGACCATTTTGGTGAAAAATTGATAGGTTTATTGAAGCCGCGCTTTGTAATCGTCTGATAGCCTCTTTTTTAGTTTTCTCATTTGACTCGCCATTGAGCAATCCGCTTATAACAGCATTGCCTCCCACAAATCCATGGTCATGCACCACTTTGCGAAGTGGTCCGCCAATCCCTGCGAAGCCACCAATTTCAGAGTTTTTAAGCTCTTTAGCAGGCTTCATTTCATCCGCAACACGAATTGCTGTTGCCACTGGTACCATGTGACAATCCATGCATTGCACATTGCTCTGAGCATATGGAGAGAATTTCCATTCATCGTAAGTTCGTTCTATAGGAAAGTTGTTGGTTGGATGGAATATTTGATGGCAGTTTCCACAAAATTGTGAGCTGGTATGATGCTCAGAATATTCTGTTTTATGAAAAGGTGATACAGGATCGGGGTCTTTTAATGTTGCTCTCTTTACAGGACCAGGATCCATCTCAAAAGAGGCATTTCCACGTTCTTGTATCTTTGTTATATCAGCATTTGAGCCTGATATAGTATGGCAGACATCACAAGAAACACCTTTAGAGGCAATAGTAGGTGCGGTGAACTTGCCATGCAATGCGCCTTGACTTTCTTTCGGATCAAAATCGACGGTTTTTGTTGCAATACCAATCGGCGTATGACAAGAGCCGCAATAGTTCATCATTTTTCCATCCAGTGCTTTTTCTGCTAGCGCCCACTCTGCTTGAAAAACGGGATCTTTAAAAGAGTTAGCATGCATAGATCCTTTCCAGCCTTCGTATTGACGAGGGTGGCATTGGGCGCATATTTCTGGATCAGTCCAATCTTTAACGGTTAACTTTCGATGATCTTTAACGGACATATAAGATGGTTTGAACTCTAGCTTAGAAGCATCATCAGTCTTTGCTGTGGGCGGGGGGCTAACCTGTTTTGTACTCTCAGCTTGTACAATATTAATGAGGCCAGATAAAATTAATAGGCCTCCAACAATTGTTACCAATGACTTTGTTCTCATTATTTAATTTTCCTTACAGTTATGAGCCTAGGTGGCTGATCGAGAATGGAATTTTCGCGACGCTTACCATTCTCGGTCAGCTTCCTAGCAAGATATTCAGGCAATACATATAATTTAATTGCAGGTGTTTTTAATCTTTCTCAAGATAAATAGCACTTTATGGGATAAAAAACGAAGAGCTTTTAACCCCTTATGATAATTTCTTAAAACAAACGAGGCTGTCTATTTATCTTCTTTTTCTTTACGCCTATCGTAAGTTATCATGATGCGCTTTGATCTATATCAACATATGTTGTTTAAATGATGTTTTTTTGGATGGAAAAGAGGAAAAGAGGAAAAGAGGTGACACGGGAAGGGAGGTGGAACTTTATTCTTAAAGCTTAGGTAGGCTATTCGCAATGGCTATAATTGTCAGGCTGATATTGGGAAGGTACTGTGCTGTGACTATTCAATGACATTATATATAGCAGGGAAACTGAAAACTTAATCTGATAACAGTGCTATATATCGTACCATTGGAATAGTGATGAGCAGCACCTAGAACTTACTCTCGTGACATAAACTTTCCAGTTGATGTATTTACTCGTACCTGATCATCAGTTTCAAGATATTCAGGTACTTGAATTTCGAGACCCGTTGATAATATGGCGGGCTTAGTGCGTCCTGCGGCTGTAGCACCTTTTAGTTTTGGAGCCGTTTCAGTAATTTGCAAGATAATAGAGGCAGGTAGCTCAATACCCAAAATATTTCCATCCATAAGCAGGGCAGTAATCCCTTCTAATCCATCTGTGATATAGCCTGTTTGTGACTCAATGGACTCGGCGTTTAGCTCGTACTGACTATAATCATCGGTGTTCATGAAAATATAATTATCGCCATCTAAATAAGAAAATTGTACTGAAACTCGTGAACAGTCAGCTTCTTTAAGCATGTCATCAGATTTATAGGATTTATCAAGCTTCTGACCTGTTTTTAGATTGTTATAGCGGATTTTATAAAGTGTAGAAGCACCGCGTGATGAAGGGCTTTTGGCTTCTATTGTTTTAACGGCATGCGGTACGCTATTAATTTCAATAATCATTCCACGTTTTAAATCACCTGCTTTTGGCATTATTCGTTTTCTCCTAATTCTTGTAAGTATTTAAAAAGCAGTCTGGACGCTTTTGGTGTTTTATTTTGTGCTGCTTCTTTATTAGCATTGCGAATAAGTTGGCGAATATATTGACGGTCTGCAGCTGAATGATTGTTGATAATATCTTCAAAGACTGCATTATCCCCCGCAATTAACTGGTCTCTCCATATTTCTAGCTGGTGAAATTTATCAACACTTTCTTGGTGAGGTAATTTAATCAAGCGTAAGGCTTCACGAATAGCCTCTTGATCTTCCTCCTGCATCAGTGATGAAATAAAGCGTAACTGTCGCTGTAAAGCTGATTTTTTAAACTTTTTTGCCTCGAAAATCTGATCTTTGATTCTTGGGGATAATGGAATAGCAGGAAAGTGAGATACTGGCAAAGCAACGAGTTCTCGCCCTAACTGGTGGCTAGCTTTTAGCGCCCGCTTTAATCCTTCTTTATTGGGGCGTACAGCATATTCGTATTTATCTTCTTCATTCATAACATGGCTTGTGTGTGTTTTAATGAGAGGATATTAACATTTTCTTTTGCGTGGTCTGATTTTTATTTTGATTTGAAACTATAATAGTTAGATTCAATCGTATTATATTAATAGGGGAAGCCTAAGGGGCTGTTCGAGTTAGTAGCAAGCGTGGTGAAAATTTGGCTGATTGTTGACAGTTTTTTATTCAAATGAAGGGCTTGTTCTTTAATTGACAAATTTAAACGGAAAATTTTAAGTACATTTAGATGTGTTTGCAGTAGTTTGTTCTATTCTCGAGGAGGTTCTTAGAGAGGCAGATGATATGTTGTAATATTACGATGATCTACTGCAATTTATTCCCCTTCTTTTTGTTAAATAAGCTAAAATAGCGGAAGTTTTTTGCTGCCTATAACCAAAGAAAAGGATTTCGAGTTACTATGAAGAGCGTTTCATCATCTATCTTTATCAATAATCAAAAGCAACAGAATAATTAAGCACCGTGAATATTCTTCTGAAAATATTTAAGGTTTTTTGGCGCATTTTCCGTATAGCCCTGTTGATAGCTATTGTACTGGGTGCACTTGCCGCAGCTGCATATGTATTGAAGCTGGATGATCATGTGCGTACTCAGTTTGAAGGTAAGCGATGGGCACTTCCTGCACGAGTATTTGCGCGTCCTCTGGAAATGTATGTAGGTAAAGGTCTTTATGCGCAAGACTTGGAAAAAGAATTACAACTTTTACACTATCGTAAAACGAATAATCCAATCGATACTGGTCAATATACGCGTAAAGGTAATAGCTTTTTAATTCATACGCGTGGCTTTCAGTTTGCGGAAGACAAAGAGCCAGAGCGTAAAATTAAAATAACACTTGCAAAAGGCCGTATTAAATCACTCTCAAATGCAGAAAGTCAAAGTCCTCTAACACTTATGCGTATGGAGCGCGCACTGATTGGTAACTTTTACCCGAGCCATAATGAAAACCGCGTGTTAGTACGCTTAGATGAAGTATCTCCCTTACTCATAAAAGGTTTAGTTGCTGTCGAGGATAAACATTATTATGAACATTTTGGTATTAACCCACGCTCCATCGGGCGTGCGATGCTTGCTAATATAAAAGCAGGTCATACCGTTCAGGGTGGTAGTACCTTAACGCAACAGTTGGTGAAAAACTTTTATCTTTCTAATGAACGTAGCATTAAACGCAAAGCTAATGAGGTGGTGATGGCTTCTTTGTTGGAATTGCACTATTCAAAAGATGAAATTTTAGAAGCTTATATTAATGAAATTTATTTAGGACAAAATAAGAAGCGAGCAATTCATGGCTTTGGCCTAGCATCACAATTTTATTTCAATCGGCCTGTTCGTGAGTTAAAAGCAGAGCAAGTTGCTTTGTTAATTGGCATGGCTAAAGGTGCATCTTATTACAATCCTAGACGTTTCCCAGAAAGAGCAACAAAACGTCGTAATTTAGTATTGGATGTGATGGCAAAAGAAGGGGTGATTGAGCTATCTGATCTCAATGTTTTGAAGCAAATGCCTTTAGGTATTAGTAAAACTGCCCCACCTAGCGTTAGCCCCTTTCCTGCATATTTAGACTTGGTGCGCAAGCAGTTACAGCGTGATTATAATGAAGAAGATTTGCGCACTGAAGGTTTGTTAATTTTCACTGCGATGGATCCCATTATACAGCTCACGGGTGAGCGCGTACTAAGCAGACGTGTACGGACGTTAGAACGCTCTCAGCGTATGCGGCGTGGAAAACTTAATGGCGCGATGGTCATTAGTAGTGTGCAAGGTGGGGAAGTCTTAGCACTTGTTGGCGGACGCGATGCACGCTATGCAGGTTATAATCGTGCTTTAGATGCAAAGCGACAAATAGGCTCGGTAGTAAAGCCAGCGATATATTTGGCGGCATTGGAAACCCCTAAGAAATTCAATCTAGCTAGTACGTTAAGTGATGGTCCTGTCAAAGTGCGCATTTCACGTAAAGAAAATTGGGAGCCACGTAATTACGATCATCGTGATATGGGAGTGGTTACTTTAAGGCGGGCTTTAATATTGTCGCGTAACACTCCGACGGTACGCATTGGTATTAAGTTAGGCATGGAGCGTGTGGTGAAAATGTTACACGATCTTGGCATTCATTCCGATATTCCGCTATATCCCTCGGTATTGCTCGGTGCATTAGAGTTATCACCAATAGAAGTTCATCAGATGTATCAAACAATTGCCGCTGGTGGTACGTATACGCCATTAACCGCAATTCGTAGTGTGATGAACTCTTACGGTAAAACATTAAAGCGCTACCCTTTGAATGTAAAGCAAGTTGCATCACCAGGTTCTACCTATTTGTTAACTTCCGTTATGAACGAAATTACCAAGACAGGTACGGCTAAATACCTTTCTAGAGTACTGCCTAGATGGAAAAATTCAGCAGGTAAAACAGGTACTACTAATAATAAACGTGATAGCTGGTATGCTGGGTTTACAGGGCAGCATGTAGCAACAGTCTGGATAGGGCGGGATGATAATAAACCGACTACTTTAACAGGTGGTTCGGGGGCGCTAAGAGTGTGGGCCGATTTGATGAAAGTGTTACCGACTAAGCCATTGAAACCAAAACGTCCTAGTAAGATTAGATATGTAAAAATTGATAAGGCGTCGGGGTTATTATTTAATCCCAACTGTGGTGCCGCAGTAACGATGCCTTTCCTCAAAGGGACGCAGCCACGTAAGCGACGTTTTTGTGCACCGAAAGTGTCACCTGTTGATAAATTAAATGATAATCCACCTTCTGCTGCTAATCGAGATTCAGAAGGGAAATGGATTGATAATTTAATGCACTAATGGACTAAATATTTAACAAGGTACCAAACTATCCGCAGAATTTTTTCTGATTATTTGATCTCAATCGACACATAATTAATTCTAGATTTTTTAACAGTTAATCAAATCAAGTTAATATAAAAATATGAAATTATTTCGTTTGTTTGCTCTTGCTAGCTTTATATTACTAGTAAGTGCTTGTGCCAGTTTAGATGCTGGATCAAGCCGTTCTCAACAATCCCAGCAAGCTCGTGTTGTTTTGCCTTCCCCTGTTGTTCCTGAAATCAAGCCAGCACGAGTTATAAGGCCATATGCTTATTCAGGAGCAAAGGTTATTAAGCGCCCACCTGCCATTGTTAGACCAAGGTATCAAGCTCCAAAGCACAAGGCTCCAAAAGTTCAGCGTTATCCAGGTGCACCAAGTAGGCAGGTTAATCCATCAGTAACAAGTACTCCACCTCAAACAATGCCTGTAGTAACGCCTATCGTAAAGAAAGAGGTCAAAACTTCCCTAGAGCCAGAAGATGAAGGGTTGGATATAGACCCTTATGCCAATATTCCTGAGAATGCAGATGGCAGCGGAACAGGGCGACAAGCAATTAAAGCTAGCTCTCCAGCGGTAGAAGCACTGTTAGTCCGTGCTTATGCAGATGCTAAGTTAGGACGTACCGATGCCGCAATGAGTAAGCTAGAACGTGGATTACGCATAGAACCACAAAATCCTAAGTTGTGGAATCAACTAGCGGAATTACATTATAAATCTGGGAATTATCAGCAAGCCATTACCATGGCTAAAAAAGCGATTAACTTCTCATCCAGTAATAAGCAGATGAAAGATAAAAACTGGCAATTAATCTCTAAAGTAGCCAAAAAATCAGGTGATAGCCGCGCTATGTCTGAAGTAAATGATTATAATAAAAGACGGTAGTTTTTTTCCTTGAGTGGAAGAGGGCGGTTACCATTCAATAAATCATCATCAATATTTAAACACATTTCCTGCCAGATATATCAATCAGGTTTTTAAGTAGGCATTGAGCTATGCAAAATGAAATAGATTGGCAAGGTTTACTAGGGGAAGAAGGGCCGCTTGCTGATGAAATTTCTAACTTTCAAGTACGCCCTCAGCAACAAGCAATGGCGGGTGCTGTTGGTGAAGCAATAAAAAGCTATTCAATGGCGGTGATTGAAGCAGGTACAGGTGTTGGTAAAACCTTCGCTTATCTTGCGCCAGCACTCGCATCTGGTGGGCGAATTATTGTTTCCACAGGTAGTAAAACCTTACAAGATCAGCTCTATCTAAAAGACCTTCCTTTAGTAAAAAAAGCTCTTAAAAGTAGCAGTAAAACAGCTTTATTAAAAGGTCGTGCCAACTATCTTTGCATACATCGTATGCAGCGTAGTCAGTCGGACGGGCGTTTTAATGATCGTCGCTCTATCACCCATATACAACGTATTGTTGATTGGTCTGCTATTACCATAGCGGGGGATATTTCCGAGCTAAACAGTGTCCCGCGTGATGCAGAAATATGGTCTGCTGTTACCTCGACTGCTGATAATTGTTTGGGTGCAGAATGTCCTAATTACTCCGAATGTTATGTTGCTTTGGCGCGGAAAAAAGCTCAAGAAGCAGATATTGTGGTGGTTAATCATCATCTTTTCTTTGCCGATTTAGCCCTTAAAGAAGAAGGCTTTGGTGAGCTACTACCTAGTGCAAATGCAGTTATTCTCGATGAAGCACATCAGTTACCTGAAATAGCCTCAACCTTTTTTAGTGATGTGGTAAGCAGTCGGCAAATATTAGAACTCTCCCGCGATATTTTGGCGGAAAGTCTTGCTAATGCTGCGGATATGCCAGATTTGCGTGATAAACTTCGTGCCTTGGATAAATGTGTTGCAGATATTCGCCTCGCAATGGATAAGCCAGGCTTACGTGAACCTTGGTATAAAATCAGTAGCAAGCCTGCTATCAAACAAGAGATGAAAAATCTTGATGGGATAATGGAGGAGCTGCTAGAGCTAATGGGACTTGCGGCAGAGCGCAGTAAAGAACTAGAGTCTTGTTATGAGCGCTTAGGTATACTGAAAATTAAGCTAGACCAGCTAAAAACACCCAAAGAAAATACTGTGCAGTGGTATGAAACCTTCACACGCTCTTTCTCTTTAATCACCACACCTTTAGATATTGCCGAGCCTTTTAAAAAGCAACTAGAAGCATGGCCCTGTGCGTGGATATTAACCTCAGCAACACTTGCCGTTCAGCAGTCATTTGATCACTTTACACACCGCATTGGCATGCAAAACCCTACCGAATTATTGTTAGATAGCCCCTTTGACTACTGGCATCATGCCTTGCTTTATGCCCCTCCTAATATGCCCGAGCCACAGCAACACGACTTTGTAGAGTCTGTTGTTGATGCCGCTATTCCTGTGATAAAAGCCGCAGGAGGGCGTACCTTTATGCTCTTCACCAGCTATCGTGCCTTAAACGAAGCAGCTGAATTACTCCGTGATGAAATTGATTACCCAATTTTAGTGCAAGGCGACTCATCTCAAGCCGATATGATCGAGAAATTTCGTGATTTAGGAAATGCAGTATTACTCGGCACAAGCAGTTTTTGGGAAGGTGTGGATGTACGCGGTGCAGCGCTCAGTTGTGTGATTATTGATAAGCTGCCTTTTTCCTCTCCAGGAGATCCTGTCCTCGAAGCACGCATTAAATCAATCCGAGAATCAGGCGGAAATCCTTTTGGTGATTATCAACTACCACAGGCAGTCATTGCCTTAAAGCAAGGAGTGGGGCGGTTAATTCGTGATGATAATGATAAAGGTGTTTTAATGATTTGTGATCCACGTTTGCGCACTAAATCTTACGGCAAAACATTTTTAGCCAGCCTACCGCGTGTTCCACGTACCAGCAAACAAGAAGATGTTGAACGCTTTTTTAAAGTACATAAGATATGAATGATAAAACCTCCGTCCTGCCAATAATATTAGCTATTGATACTGCTACAGAAGCCTGTTCAGCTGCTTTATTTCAAGGTGATAATATTATCACTCGCTTTAAAATGGCGCCACGGGAGCATACAAAGCTCATTCTTAATATGATGGATGAAGTGCTAAATGAAGTAGAAATCAAGCTTGCTCAAGTCGATGCAATAGCCTTTGGACGAGGTCCAGGTGCTTTTACAGGTGTGCGTATTGCCACAGGTGTCGCGCACGGTGTATCACTCTCTATCGATAAACAGTTGCTACCCATCTCGACTTTAGCCGCGATAGCTCAACAAATGCATGAAGAGCAAGGCGCAAACCATTGCATTGCTGCAATTGATGCGCGCATGAGTGAAGTGTACTGGGGAAAATACAAGTCTGAAAATGGCATGATGATCTTGCAAGGTGAAGAAGCCGTCAGCAAGCCCGAAGCTTTGCTAGATGTTTTAGGGGATATTAGTTGGACAGTTGCAGGCAGTGGTTGGGATGAATATGCAGGGCAGTTAGAGCTTGATAATTACAATAACATCATAAAAATAGATGACGTGTTTCCATCCGCAAAATACATTGCCCGATTAGCTGTAGAAGATTGGCAGCAAGGCAAGGCAGTCTCTGCCGAGCAAGCTCAACCTATCTACCTACGTGATAAAGTCGCTCAAACCATCGCAGAGAGAAGTGCCGCTAAATGAACCGTTTTGCCAAAGCCTTTAGTAATGATACAGGTAAACAGTTGCGGGGCACTATCCGTAACAAAGCCAGCGACTTTAAAGTCGACGAGATATCCTCTTTTGAGCTATCAGGGGAAGGCGAGCACGCCTATCTGCACATTGAAAAGACAGGCGAAAATACCGATTGGGTGGCAGGTTTATTAGCCAAAATAGCCGAAGTACCACGTAAAGATGTTAGCTATGCAGGTATGAAAGACCGCCATGCCATCACCACTCAGTGGTTTAGCGTACAAATACCAGGACGAGAAGCACCCAACTGGCAAGAGCAATTACCAGATACGATTAGAGTGCTCGCAGAAACTCGTCACGATAAAAAACTCCGTAGAGGAGCTTTAAAAGGCAACCGCTTTACTCTCATAATTCGTGATATCGAAGGTGATATTGAGCAAGCTAAAAACCTTTGCCAAAAAATCAAAGAAAATGGTGTGCCCAATTACTACGGAGAGCAGCGCTTCGGACGTAATTTTAATAATATCGAAAGTGCTAAAAATTGGTTCTCAGGTCAGTTTAAACCTAAGTCACGCCCTAAAAGAAGCATCTACCTCTCCGCTGCTAGATCATGGATATTCAATCATTTACTCTCACAACGTGTTAAACAAGGTACATGGAATCAAGCTCTATCAGGTGATGTGTTCATGCTAAATGGATCACATTCCTGCTTTCCTGATGACGGTGATACCACTTTACAAGAGCGAACACAGCGGCAAGAACTACACCCTACAGGTGCATTATGGGGAAAAGGCGATTTATCCAGTAAAGGGGATGTTGCGATATTAGAGCAACAAACAGCCGATGAGCTTGAAGGCTTAGCTCAAGGCTTAATTAAGCACGGACTAAAACAAGAGCGTCGCGCCCTGCGTTTAAATGTTGGGGGTTTTGAATACAATTTTGAAACAAATAAAATTACCCTAAGCTTTGTGCTACCCGCAGGTAGCTTTGCTACAGTGGTATTTCGAGAATTGGGAGATATTAGCAGTACTCCCTAATAAAGCTAGGAGTGAAAGCTTTATAGCTTCTCAGTTAAAGTATCAGCCAATACACAGCTTATACATTTCAGTGTTAAACTTTTCAGATAATCTTTGCACACAATCTGCATAAACTCCTCATAAAATCTACATGCCGACTCAGTACACTTTCTTCAAATAATTAAGGGAAGAGGTGAGCCCGATGAGTTTTATTTTTAGTTTAATTTCCATGTTGTTTTTAATCGCTATACTGCTAGGAGTGGTGCTGTTTATCGTTTTTATGGCGCGTAAAATTGGTTTGTTAAATACACCTATTGATGAGGAGGGGAATCAGGTAAATAGTTTTAAAGGTCTGCTAAAAGACTTTTCCAAGTTATCAGACTCTTTAGCGTTTCGCTTTGGTATTATTGCTATCTTAGTATCATTAATGACGATTCCGCTGGGGATGGTGAGTGAGATGGTTTCAGAGCGTAGTCGTTTGTACTCATCGGTAGTTCACGATATTGCGAATACTTGGGGGCATCAGCAGAATATTTCTGGTCCTGTGCTTATTGTGCCGTATACCGAGAAGTTTATTACTGAAAAAGTGTTGATTGATAAAGAGGGCGATGAGCGCAAAGTTGATAAAACTAGCTATGTACAAAGAACAGCGATTGTTTTGCCTGAGCAACTATTTATAGATGGTAAACTACAGGGCGAGCATCGTCAGCGTAGTATTTATAAATCATTAGTTTATAAGGCGGAGGTGATGTTAAAAGGTAACTTTACACGTCCTGATATAAGCAGCCTGTCTAGTCATGTAGATAAAATTCATTGGGATCAATCCTGGTTTTCACTGGGTATTTCTGATACCAGAGCTATCAACAAAGTTTCAAGTCTACAGTGGAATGCAAGCCAAATAGATTTTGAGCCTGGTACGCGCATTGTGAATATTATAAAAAGTGGCTTTCATGCGCCGCTTGTTATTGATGATGAGTTAGCGAGCTATGAATTTTCTCTAAATATGGATATAAAAGGGAGTCAGGGTTTCTATTTTAAGCCGTTCGGTAAAACAACGCATGTGACTTTGAGTTCAGATTGGCCTCACCCTAGCTTTCAAGGCAATGTTTTGCCTGATGAGCATAATATCAGTGATGAAGGTTTTACTGCTAATTGGTCAATTCCACATTTAGCTAGAAACTACCCGCAACTTTGGACGCTTGAGTCGCAATCATTTGATACTAACGAGTTTAAAGCAGGAGTGAATTTGTTTGAATCGGTCTCCTTGTATTCACAAATCACCCGTGCGATTAAATATGGTGTGTTGTTTTTAGGGCTTACCTATATTACCTTTTTGATCTTTGAGCTAGGTATTAATCATCGTTTGCATATTGTTCAATACGGTATTATTGGCTTGGCGTTGTCGATGTTTTATATGACATTGTTATCCGTTGCAGAACATGCCGACTTCTTTAAAGCTTATCTTGCCGCTGCCGCTCTTATTATAACGATGATCACGCTCTATGCTTATGCCGCAATACGGCGTTTAGGACGCACCGTTTTAATTGCATTACTGCTAACAGGTTTGTACTCCATTTTATATTCACTGTTAAAACTAGAAGATTATGCTTTACTAGTAGGAACTATTTTATTACTAGCGATTCTTGCTGTAATGATGTATCTAACGCGTAATATAGGTAAAAAGACGGAACAGAATGAAGATCATATTATTGAGGCACGGTAAACCTGATATTGATGTGCCAGAGAAAATTAGGAGTAATGAGATTGTTGAATTTATTACTCGCTATGATGCTGCAGGGATAGCAGCGGATAGCATGCCTCCTGAATCATCAATGATAGCTGCAAACAGTATTAAGGCAGTTGTTTGCAGTCATCTACCACGTTCTTTGGACTCAGCAAAAAAGCTGACGCAACAGAGTGTTTTATTAAGTGATGAAATATTTCGTGAAGCGGAGTTGCCCAGTAGCAATTGGGCATATCCACGTTTAAATACCATGACATGGTTTTTAATTTGCCGAACATTGTGGCTCTTTGGTTATTCCCAAAATGGCGAGTCAATTGCGAAGACGCGTAAAAGAGCAAAGCTTGCGGCTGATAAGTTAGAAGAAATAGCACAACAACATGAAAGCTTATTATTTGTTGGGCATGGTTTTATTAATCATTTTATAGCTAAAGAATTAAAGCGTAGAGGTTGGAAGGGCGCTAAAAAATCACCCCGAGAACATTGGGAATATAGTACTTACGAACATTACTTATGAATATTGCTTATGAACATTAAAAAAATCCTAAAACTTATCCTGCTTGCACTTGCGATGCTATTTGCTTATGAAGCGGTAGCAGTATACAAAGCACGTTCAGTTACTATCGAAAAATTTAATAATATATTAAATTCAAAAGAGATGGAGCTATCACTTGAAGTAGTTTCTCAACAAAGAGTAGATGATTTGTTGAAAGTGCAAGACCCTAAATTCTTTGAGCATAGTGGAATTGATTTTAATACAGCGGGGGCAGGCTTAACGACTATCACCCAAGCAATGGTCAAGTATTTATACTTTGAGAAATTTCGTTCTGGGATGATGAAAATAGAGCAGAGCTTAATAGCATGGCTCGCGGTTAATCCTATGATCTCAAAACAAGATCAGCTCACCGTATTTATCAATACGGCATACTTTGGAACAATTGCTAATAAAGCTGTGAAAGGTTTTGCTCAAGCCGCTAATATTTACTTTGATAAATCATTTGAGCAATTGAGTCAGGATGAATATTTAGCGCTGGTCGCAATGCTAATTGCACCAGATGGTTATAGTGTGAAAAATCACCCCGAAAAAAATCAGGCGCGGGTAGTGCGTATTAAAAAACTACTGGATGGCTCTTACCAACCCCAAGGTATTAACGATGTATATTATAACTTATGAATAATCAGCTAAGTCATTTACCGCATGGGGTCAGTGTTCTCGATGCGCATTATGTACAGTTAGGTGTGGCAAGTATTTATATAGTTGCTCAAGGGAATAAGGTCAGCATTATTGAAACAGGCACGGCTAATAGTGTTCCTTATATTTTATCAGCGCTCAATGAGCTGGGCTTTTCCCCTGATGATGTGAGTTACATTATTCCTACTCATATCCATTTAGATCATGCTGGTGGGGCAGGGGAGTTAATGGAGCAATGCCCTAATGCTCAGTTAGTTATCCATCCGCGCGGCGCGCAACACATGATCAATCCTGCAAGATTGGAGGCAGGAACGATGGCTGTGTATGGAGAGGAAAAATATCGAGCACTTTATGGCACTTTAAAAGCAATTCCTGAACACCGAGTGATGATTGCAGATAATGATTTTAAGCTGGATTTTAATGGCAGAGTCTTTCATTTTATTGATACGCCTGGTCATGCCTACCATCACTTTTGTATTTATGATGAATTGAGCAAGGGAATATTTACAGGCGATACTTTTGGCTTGGTCTACAAAAAACTAGCCTCTGAGCAAGGTGACTTTATCTTTGCGACAACGACGCCCGTACATTTTGACCCTACTGCTATGCGTGACAGTATTAGTAAGTTGCTTTCTTTTAAGCCTGAGCTTATGTACTTAACCCATTTTGGTGCAATCAAACCAACTGCGGATATTACAACGCAATTATTAAAATCAATCAGTGCCTTTGTTGCCATTGCAGAAAGTGAAAAAGCCAATATAGAGGGGAGAGTTGAGAGAATCGAACGACAGATTATGCAGTGGCTATTAAAAGAGTTAAGTCTTAGGAGTTGCACCTTGTCGATAGCAGAGCAAAAAAAGTGGTTGCAGACGGATAGCCGATTAAACGCTCAAGGCTTGGAGGTTTGGTTGCAGCGACAAGAAAAAAATTAGCATCTCAGTCTTGTCTTGTAAGATCGAAGTAGTAGGTAAACTCCAGCTGCGGCGACAATGTGTTTTAAGCTGTGCCCACTGAGAAAAAATACAATACGGTGAGTTTCTTCATCGTAATATTCCAATATTTTGGCTAGCAGATAAGCAGCTAATAATAACCAATAAGCATTTCTTCTGTCAAAAACACTTTGAAAAAATATCAAAATAATAGGGATGATGAGAATGGGTAAAAATTGCACCAACGCATAGAATCTCAAGTCTCCTTGTCCTGCCAGCTCGGAGAAATGCCAGTACATAACTGATGATATGCCTACAATGAGTAACGGCAATAGCAGTATGCGTCCGAGTTGAATGTGGATAAACTCACTGAGAATAATTGAAAATAGTGCCATAAAGGCAATTGTCATCGGCAGTCTATCCCACATCAACGTGTTGTTATTAGGTGACAAGTGATAGTAGCCAGAGCCGATAGAAACTAATCCTACACCTATAAATAATGCAAAATAAGCCAGCTTTATTTCATGTAAATAGCTTGTTGTGTCAGATTTAATTATCCACAGCGTTCCCCATATTCCAACAAATAGAAAGGGTAGGTTTGATAGCACATTCCAGAAATTGGGAATATTGAAAATTGTATTGCTATCAAAAAATTGATGATAGCTTTTATCTTGTGCTATTGGTGCTTGATATGCCGCTGCTAGGATGATGCTTATAGTTATCAATAAAATAATGATGAGGGCAATGTTTTCTTTATATATGATGAGATAATCCCTTGGAAGCAGGTAGATGATTTAGCGTGGTTGAAGTGGTATTTTTATTAATTGTACTATACTGCGTGATACTAAAATTTATTTCAATATTAATATATTAGGGGTTTATTGTGGAATATAACGACAAAAAGACAGATAAAGAAAAGCTGAATTCAAAATATCACACTTTGTTTAAAACAAAGATCCCTCTTAAAGAGGTTAAAGTATCTAAAGATACTTATCGAAAGGTTCCTGAACATGCAAGTTATCGGGTATTTATAAACTCATTTCATGAGCATGAAAGGGGGTTGCATGAGATGTTTAATGACCTTTGGAATGCTGGTGAGCATGATACTTTGGAGTTGCGTATTAATTCGTATGGTGGATTTGTCAATGAGGGGAGTCAGTTTTACTCGGTGATAAAGAATAAATTTAATGGTAGAACCACAACGATACTTGATACTTGCGGTTACTCAATGGGAGCTTTAACTTTTTGCATGGGTGATAAGCGAATAATAACGCCAAGAAGCGATATTATGTTCCATGATTATGCGGGGGCTGTTTGGGGTAAAGGTGGTGAGATTGAGTCACAGTTTAAGCATCAAACTGAGCATTTAAGAGAGTTTTTTGCAGATGTTATTTTAAAGCATAAATTTCTAAGTAAAAAAGAATTTAAGCACATGTTAATCGGCAAGGATTATTGGATGACAGCGCCAGAGATGTGTAAGCGTGGTATAGCTACGCATGTATTGATTAATGGTAAGGAAATAAAAGCTAATAAATATTTAAAGCGATTAAAGAAAGGAAAGTAGGCAGCGGGCGTGGCTAAAGAAGTATTATATTTTACAAACCCTGTGTTAGGGAGTCATCTATATCGGATGAGGAAGCCACCTTGCCAAGCCAAACCTAGTGTTTCCACCTGTGGAGGTTCTAGGTTTGGCTAGGAAATTCTTTGATTTAAACGAGAGACACCGCAAGTATTATATCCCCTCTGCCCGCTCCCGTTTGGCATAAAATTCTGTTTCAAACTCTGTAAAACTATTATTTTCAATAGCTTGACGTATATTTCTCATTAGTTCTTGATAGTAATAGAGGTTATGAATGGTATTTAAATGCGCGCCAAGCATTTCTTTGCACTTATCTAAATGACGCAAATATGAACGTGAATAATTTTGGCAAGTATAGCAGCCACAGCCTTTATCAATCGGTCCCGTGTCTTTTTGGTGTTTACTATTGCGAATTTTCACGGTGCCATGATGGGTGAATAAAAAGCCATTACGAGCGTTGCGTGTGGGGATAACGCAATCAAACATATCAATGCCGCGCTTAACAGACTCTACAATATCTTCTGGTTTGCCAACCCCCATTAAGTAGCGTGGTTTATCGGTAGGTAGTAGGTGTGTGGTGCTATCCAGAACTTGGTCGCGCTCATCTTTAGGCTCGCCAACAGATAAGCCGCCAATAGCATAGCCATCAAAACCTATTTCACGCAATCCTTCTGCTGATTGTTGCCGCAAGTCATCAAACATTCCGCCTTGTACGATACCAAAGAGTGCGGCGAGGCTATCAGCATGCGCTATTTTACTCCGTTTTGCCCAACGCAATGAAAGCTCCATAGAGTCTCGTGCTTCGGTATGGCTGGCGGGGTAGGGAGTACACTCATCAAAGATCATCACAATATCTGACCCTAGCTCTCGCTGAATTTGCATGGAGTACTCTGGTGTTAACATGACCTTTGCGCCATTGACAGGTGAGTTAAACAGCGCACCTTCTTCTGTAAGTTTGCGCATTTTGGCCAGAGAGAAAACTTGGAAGCCACCCGAGTCGGTCAAAATAGGTTTGTCCCAGTGCATGAAGTCATGTAAATCGCCGTGGGCTTGGATAATTTCTGTGCCTGGGCGCAACATTAAGTGAAAGGTATTGCCAAGAATTATTTCTGCCCCTAAATCTTTTAGCTCCTCTGGCTTCATCGACTTAACAGTGCCATAAGTGCCGACGGGCATGAATGCAGGGGTTTCAATAGAGCCACGTGGAAAGGTGATTTTTCCTCGACGTGCCTTGTTATCGGTATTGTGTAAATCAAAGTTCATATGTGACATTGTAGAGGCTCGACTGGGGGGGGAGTTGAGGACTATACAGTAACTTTTTACTTTATCAATATTAGTTAGTAAGAATATTATTATAAATTTATATAATGATAACAAGGGTTTATAAGCTTAGTCTTGTTGACAGTAATAGTTAACATCTGCCATTATGTATACTAATAGGGATATTACCTAAAATGTATAGGAAGGTGATTAATATCCATAAGTATTTAGTTTATAACCGCTGAGGAAGG
>DQSN01000118.1 GCA_015663245.1 Leucothrix mucor | reverse complement strand
CCCTCTTAAATTAACTTCTTAAATAACCCTCAGGCAGTAAGGTGTAGAGCCGTGATTTTTATTGTTATTTTAGTTGTTACAAAGGATGAAGGATTATTTGTTGTTATAACAATAGTATACTTTTTCATCATTTTCAGTAATTTTGGATTATGAATATATCGAAGTAGAAAATATTGTTAGCTAAATCACAATAATTTGCATTAATTTTGTACGAGATAAGGTCTAACAAAGGGTAATTTTTAAAACTAATCTATACTGGAATGTTGTGATGTCGATAATTATGGATAGGATGCCAAGCAATGAAATTATTTCGTCCGCTTTTTATAAGCAGTATAAGTCTAGTAATGATGATAAGTTCTACTCAATACCTTGGAGCAGCTGAGAAGCCGCTGTACCAAATAACAGGTGTTAAAAGTTGGGATACTTTGAATTTACGTTCTGCCCCTGGTGTTTCGAGTAAAGTGGTGGCAAAAATTCCTGCGAATGGTAGTGCTATTATTCGGAGCGGGGCAGATGTTTCGGTTGGAAAAACAGTTTGGGTAAAGATTACTTGGCAAGGCAAGCAAGGTTGGGTGAGTAACTACTATCTGCAAAAAATGGCTGCTGAACCTGCTAAAACTAAGGTACTTGTAAAAATAAAAAAGCCCGAAGCTATGGCTAAAAAAGTTGCATTAGCCAAACCTGCCCCTAAAAAAACCGTGGCTCCAAAACCTGCCTTAAAAGAAGCAGGGCGTAATCAATGGATACTTAGCTGTGGTAATAGCAGTCCTTTTTGGAAAGTAGAAGTACATCCTGAAATGTTGAAAATGTACAAAGGAAATTATAAAGTTAAACTGCCTATTACTTATAAGAAGCAGGAGAAAAATAAGTGGAACACCGCCAAGCGAACACATCTAAAAGGTGTGGCAGGGAAAGATAATCTCGATTTAGATATTCGCTTTAGTTATACAAAATGTGCTGATACTTTGAGTAAGCTAAAAGTGCCTTACAAAGCGACGATGACGCATAATGGGGAAGAAATGACAGGCTGTTGTCGAGCGATTAAGTTGCAGTAAACTGTACCTCCTTGCGTGGTATGGCGAGAGACGGTTATAAGAGAGGTATCAATTTTTATCTCTCAGTTCATCCTGTAGGTCTTGTTTGATTTAATACCATCCTTCTTTTGAAGTCCGTTTCTTCGATTAGTCGCAACAAACTTGAAAAATCACCAATTTAGCTATATATATTATCGATAGCCGTGTTACTTTTTTTAGTAGCACTAGCCTTCATAAAACTCCCAGTGCTTAGTTTCTCTGGTTTAGTCCCTTTTTTGGTACTCTTATGCCCTACCTTTTCAAAAAAATCATTGGTTTTTTGTTGTTGATAGTGACGGTTGCTTTGGTTTCTATCCAAGCTTTAATCCATACCTTTCAATAGATACATCAGTGACGTTTTTTCTTATGCCCAATTATTTATTTTTAAAGGTGATTTACTATGTCTAGTGCAAAACGCTACTCTCCTGAGGCAAAGGCTATTAGTAGGGTTAAGTATGGACTAAAAGGATTACTATTGTTTGTCCTGCCAACTCCTTTGTTAATTGCAGCGATTATCTCATTGGTTCGTGGCGAAATGTTTCATACCTTGGTCTCTGCGGCTGCTTTTGCAGGGTTTATGGTAACCGCAATGATTGCACGTGAAGGTTTTAAGTGTGAAGGAAAGTATCATCGCAGAAATTTCACGCGTGCACCAAGCACTCCCTTTAAAACCGTAGCAGCTCTCTTTTTAGCAATCACAACGGGCTTAACGGCTTTATTTGCGACTAATTATAGTGTGTTGCATAGTGTGCTTTTAGGTGTTGCGGCTTTACTGGGCTTCTATTTTTCTTATGGTTTAGATCCACAAAAAGATAAAACAGGTGGGGCTTCTCTAAGAGTGAGCGCAGATGAAGTCTTTGAAGCTTTAGAAGCGGCAGAAATAAAAATAGCAGGTATCGAAACTGCTAGAAAGAATATCCATAACTTAGAACTAGACCAACATTTAAAAAGCATTGTTAAAAAAGCACGTAATATTTTAAAAGTTATTGAAGAAAACCCTAATGATTTGGATCGTGCTCGTAAGTTTTTAAAAGTGTATCTTGATGGTACACAGCGTGTTACAGAGAGTTATGCAAAAACACATAAGCAAGATGCGGTTACAGATAAATTGGAGTCTAACTTTAGACGTGTGCTGGATACTATCGAGAAGACCTTTGATGAGCAGCATGAAAAACTAAAAGAAAATGATCGCTTTGATCTTGATGTCAAAATTGAAGTATTAGAAACACAATTAAAACAAGAAGGTGTAATTTAAACATTGCACTCAACGAATAAATAGAATTAAGGATACACAAGCATGTCAAACGAAACAAAAACAGCCACTGCAACCACGACGGCTATCATTCCTGGTACAGAAATTGCTGCCACAGATACAATGACGCAGGAAATCGTTGCCTACAATGATGTTGATGCAGCAGAAAAACAAGAGGTGGATTCGATTATTGCAGAGATAGACATGAATGATCGCGGCAGTATTTTATTCTTTGGTAGTAAAGCACAAGAGCAGATGAGCACCATCTCTGAAAGTATGCTAGAAGGTGTGCGAAATAAAGACCTTGGTAGTGCTAGTAGTGCGCTCAACGATATGGTTGTAGCCATTAAAGGCTTTGATATTGATGAGCTTGATCCAAATAAAAAACTTGGTTTCTTCGCTAAGTTATTTGGTAAAGCAAAGCCTGTAGTACGTTTTTTGAGTGAGTATGAAGACGTACGTAAGCAGATTAATCGTATTACCGATAAAATGGAGGGTCAGAAAACACAGCTACTAACCGATATTATTTCTCTGGATAAACTGTATGAAGCTAACCTAGAATATTTCCATAAGTTAGAGTTGTATATTTCTGCGGGTGATGAGAAGTTAATACGCTTAGATGATATTGAAATTCCTGCACTTGCAAAAATTGCGGAAGAAGATACTGAAAATTTATTATCAGCACAGGCTTTACGTGATTTACGAAGTGCGCGTGATGACTTGGAGCGTCGTTTGCATGATTTACGTTTAACACGTCAAGTAGCCATGCAGAGCTTACCAAGTATTCGCTTGGTACAAGAAAATGATAAAACACTTATCAATAAAATCAACTCAACATTGATTAATACTGTCCCTTTATGGAAAAACCAGCTAGCACAAGCAGTGACTATTTTTCGTATGAGTGATGCTGCTGAGACAGTCAAAAGTGCCTCTGACTTAACCAATGAATTATTAGAATCAAATGCTGATAACTTACGCTCTGCCAATGTCGAAGTACGCAAACAAATGGAGCGTGGTATTTTTGACATAGCATCTGTTCGTAAAGCCAACGACACCCTGATAGCAACGATTAATGATAGCTTGAAAATTGCAGATGAAGGTAAAGCTGCAAGAGCTGAAGCTGCCACAGAGTTGAAAACGCTAGAAAGTGAGTTGCGAGAGGCTTTGATGTCTGCAAAAGCTAAAGCGGCAGAAGAAAATGTTGAAGCACCAAAAGCAATTACACAACAATAAAACAGAAGCATAGTGGAGAGCAATATAATGAGCCTTTGGGATAAAGTGTTTGGTGAGTTTGTTGATATTATCGAATGGACAGAAGATGACGCTGATACAATGGTGTACCGTTTTGAGCGCTATGGTAATGAAATAAAATATGGTGCAAAACTAACGGTGCGCGAGACGCAAGTAGCCGTGTTTGTTAGTGAAGGGCAGATAGCGGATGTATTAACACCAGGTTTGTATGAACTGGAAACTAAAAACTTGCCCATATTATCCACGCTACAGCACTGGGATCATGGCTTTGAAAGCCCTTTCAAAGCTGAAGTTTATTTCTTTAATATGCGTCAGTTTACGGACTTGAAATGGGGAACTAAAAACCCTGTGATGTTACGTGATGCTGAATTTAGCATGGTACGTTT
>DQSN01000054.1 GCA_015663245.1 Leucothrix mucor | reverse complement strand
CCTTAATCAAGTTAATGACTAAGGCTTTTTTAAATTTGGAGCGGGAAACGAGATTCGAACTCGCGACCCCGACCTTGGCAAGGTCGTGCTCTACCAGCTGAGCTATTCCCGCGTTGAGGTGGGCATAATACGGAGGAGCATGGTGAGTGTCAAGCAGCTATTTAAATAATTATTAGCTTTTTTATTTTGTTCCGATCAACGCTAGTAAATCAGCCTCTGAACGGATCTTTATACCTAGTTTTTCTGCTTTTGTTAATTTGGAACCTGCTTTTTCTCCTGCAAAAACAATTGTGGTTTTTTTAGAAACACTGCCCGATACTTTTGCACCCATCGCTTCGAGCTTTGCTTTTGCATCGCTACGTTTAACCTCAGTGAAAGCACCTGTAAGCACATATATCTTACCAGCCTCACTTAGCTCATCTTTATTGATTTTTTCAGGTGTTTGCCAAACTATACCTGCTGATAATAATGTTTCAACCACTTCTATATTGTGCTGTTGAGAGAAAAAATGGTGGATTCGCTCCGCAACAATAGGGCCAATATCATCAATCGACTGTAATTCCTCTGTATCTACCTTCTGTAACACCTCTAAAAAATTGACGGTGCTACAACGGCAATGATTGGCTAACTCTTTTGAGGTTGACTCCCCTACTTCACGAATTCCCAAGGCATAAATAAAATGTGCCAAGGTGGTGTTTTTACTAGCCTGCAAGGCATTCATCAAATTATCCGCAGATTTATCTCCCATACGCTCCAAAGAGGCTATCTGCTCCTTTGTTAGCTTATAAAGATCGCCCACGTGAGCAATTAGCTTTTGATCAAATAACTGCTCTACCAGCTTATCGCCCAAACCATCTATATCGATCGCCTTACGTGAGGCAAAATGTTTAATCGCCTCTTTTGATTGTGCAGGACAATATAAACCACCTGAGCAACGCGCTTTAGCCTCTCCTTCTAACTGTACAATTTCTGAGTCACACACAGGACAGTGTGTTGGCATGATAATCTCTTGCGCATTCTTAGGCCGTTTGCTAGGTACAGAGCGCGCCACCTCAGGAATAACATCGCCTGCACGCCTGACAATGACGGTATCGCCTATTAAGACATCCTTACGTTGAATCTCACCCATATTATGCAATGTTGCATTAGTAACGGTTACACCACCAACAAAAACAGGACTTAAACGTGCCACAGGGGTAATAGCGCCTGTGCGCCCCACCTGAAAATCAACCGCTTCTAAAATAGTCATTTCTTCTTGAGCAGGAAACTTATGCGCTATCGCCCAGCGCGGCGCTTTACTTAAAAACCCCAACTGTTCTTGAAGGTCAAAGCGATTCACCTTATAAACAACGCCATCTATTTCATATTTTAATGACTCACGTTTCGCACCTATATTTTTATAATACTCGATACAAGCTTGCGCCCCTGTCACTACCTTGTTTTCGGTACAGACTCTAAAACCCCATACAGCTAGCTGTGCCATTGCTTCACTATGTGTTGCAGGTAAGTTCCAATTTTCAGTCTTGCCGATAGCATAACAGTACATGGCAAGATTACGGCTTGCAGTTATTTTAGAATCCAACTGACGCAAACTACCTGCGGCGGCATTACGGGGGTTAACAAATGTTTTATCGCCCTTCTCTCTTGCTGCTTTATTCAGAGACTCAAAGGACGCCTTTGGCATGTATACTTCGCCACGAACCTCTAATAAGGATGGAATATCTGCGCCGATGAGCTTTAAAGGAATCGAGTTAATGGTACGAACATTAACGGTTATGTCCTCACCCGACTGACCATCACCACGTGTTGCCCCACGTATTAACACACCATTTTCATAAATCAAACTAACTGCCAGCCCATCGAGCTTTGGCTCTGCCATAAAATCAAGCATTTCGAGGGAAGCAATGGTAGCTTCATCATTTTTATCCTCTAAATGATTAAAAAGCCGTTTTTCAAATGCCTTTACCTCTTCCGCAGAAAAAGCATTACCCAAAGATAACATCGGCAATAAGTGCTTAACTTCTTCAAATTTTCCCAGTGCTTCTCCACCCACTCGCTGTGTTGGCGAATCCGAAGTTCTTAACTCTGCATACTCGTTTTCCAAATTTTGGAGTTGTCGTAACATTTCATCATAGTGACTATCACTAATTTCTGGGTCGTCCAACACATAATAACGATGATTATGAAAATTCAGTTGCTTGCGCAGCTCACTGGCTTGTTTTTTAATTAATTTATTTATCAAAGTGTTAAAACCTTAAAATTTATCGTAAAAAGTTTTTATTAATGAGAATAGAAAAAATGAAATAGTAAATTGGCATTTTACTTTCTATCACTGATCTAACTCACTTCATCGATCGCTTCTTTCCTTAGAGTGCTAAAAAGATATTAATTTAGTTTAAATTGTATACAAAAAGAGACTTATAAAATATACTATGCGCCCACTTACAAAAACTAATTATCTAATATAATTGGTTTTATATTAAGCTTCATACCATCCTAATAAAAATTAATGAAACTAAAAGCGATTAAAATCCACATACTATTTTAAACATATATTTTTTTGAAAAAATACAAACAACCCCCACTTTACATCACAGAATTTTAAAGTTGCTCTGATTCAAGGAATGAAACAAGCAATTCTTAAATGGTGGAGCTTTGGCTCTTACATACAATAAAATCGAGGAGACCCTTTAAGCAGTGCAAATAATAAGCAAATAAACAAAAACAATGATTATTTATTAACCAAACTAATACCCATATAAAATTATTGCTTTACTCGGCTAAAAATTCAGCTACAATCAGATGCGATTTTTGTCAAGTACTAACTTAATGGAATGGGCTATTTTTTAAGGATGGAGCCATACGGTCTCCGTATTGGGAGAAAAATTTATGACAGCTATAACTACGACTAAAATTAATCGTAAATCAGCATTGCCAGTAGATGGCATTGAACCTTACACACCACAAGATGGTGAAGAATATATGGAAGATCAGCAGCTCGCTCATTTTCGTGCAATTCTTCAAAAGTGGAAACAAGCACTCGAAAGTGAAGCTGAGCGATCAGTTGGTCACATGAAAGAGGATGCTTCTAACTTATCCGACCCAGCAGATAGAGCGACACAAGAAGAGGAGTTTGCTTTAGAACTACGCACTCGTGATAGAGAGCGTAAGCTTATTCGCAAAATTGAAAAAACCATTGTTCGTGTCGATGCGGATGACTATGGTTTTTGTGATGCTTGTGGCATAGAAATTGGCTTACAGCGCCTTGAAGTGCGTCCTACAGCAGAGCTTTGCATTGACTGCAAAACTACACAAGAGATTAAAGAACGCCAAATGGCATAATATTAGCCGTATAATCTCAAGGGAGTTTTTAACATCGCTATTCTACAGCAATTTAAAGACTCCCTATCCTCCCCCTCTTCTCCACAAACAACTCTCTCCTTAGATACAAAAGTTCAAAAAAGCACACCAACTAACCCTCTTTATATCGGTCGATTTGCCCCCTCACCTTCTGGCCCACTGCACTTTGGATCATTAATTGCGGCAACTGCTAGCTACCTCTGTGCAAAGTCAGTACAGGGGCAATGGTTACTTCGTATTGAAGATGTTGATAAGTTTCGCATCAAAAAAAATAGTATTAACAGTATTATCCGTACACTTGAAGCTTATGGTTACCAATGGGATAGTGATATTCTCTACCAAAGCCAACGCACCGAAGCTTATGAAGATGCACTGTTATCATTAAAAGAACTTGCCTATCCCTGCTCTTGCGCACGCAAATCGCTACAAAAAAAAGCACCACTTGGAACCTATGGCTATATCTATCCTGGCTATTGCCGCCAACAAATCACTAACCCTGATTCCCCACAGTTCGCAATACGCTTAAAAACCAATAACTCCTCCGTTTATTTTACTGATAACTGCCAAGAAAAAATTTGCCAACGCATCGAAAGCGAAGTCGGTGATTTTATTATTAAACGCAGCGACAAAATGTTTTCTTATCAGTTAGCTGTGGTAGTTGACGATGAGTATCAAAATATTAGCGAGGTCGTGCGGGGTTCCGATTTATTAGATAACACACCCCGCCAGCTTTATTTGCAACAATGTTTAAACTACCAACGACCTAATTACTTGCATTTCCCCACCGCCATTACGAACAATGGCAAGAAACTCAGCAAGCAAAATCATTCCCCCGAAGTAGGAGAACAAGAGAAACGTCAAACAATCTTAGCAACGCTCAATTTTTTAGGACAAGATACACCTAATATTGATGAGTTCGACCACATCAAC
Organism: Leucothrix mucor; assembly: GCA_015663245.1. GTDB lineage: Bacteria > Pseudomonadota > Gammaproteobacteria > Thiotrichales > Thiotrichaceae > JAGLBW01. The sequence goes on along the minus strand of DQSN01000054.1, from coordinate 851 downwards.
GATATTTGGCAATGGGCAATAAAAAACTGGGATCGTGATAAAATCCCCAAGCAAATGACACTTCCTGAAAATTATCCAAATGATGCATAACACATGACAGCAGAAACCGACCAGACAACTATCGAAGCCTTACTCATTATCAGCAGTAGCTGCCCCCACTGCCCTAGCGTGCTAAATCATATGACTAGCCTGATAAAATCGGGCGACATCGCACAGCTAAGTATTATTAATATCGAACAGCAACCCATTGCGGCACAAAAATATGATGTACGCTCCGTACCGTGGATAAAAATTGGCAATCAAAAACTGCAAGGTCTACAGACACTAGAAACCCTAAAGCAAAAAGTAATATGGGCTAAACAAGAACAAACACTTGCCGCTGATTTTGATTTTTTATTATCCGATGGACAAGTCAATAAAGTCACCGAGCAAATCCAACAAAACCCTAAGGGCATATCGGCAATACTAGAATTACTCGGGGATGATGGCACCGTTCTAAGCACCCGTATTGGCATTGGCGTTGTAATGGAAGACCTTGCCGCTAGCGACTTACTAAAATCAATTATCCCGCAACTCAGCACATTAACGAAGCATAAAAACAATCTCATTCGCTCAGATGCCTGTCATTATTTAGGACTGAGCAACGACCCAACAATTCGTCCTATACTAGAGACCTGTTTAAAGGATGAAAATGCAGATGTGCGAGAGATTGCCCAAGATGGTTTGGATGCGCTAGAGCCATAAGTTTTTTGAGTCACTAAGGAACTCTAAAGAAATTAAGTTACCCTCTTAGTTGTCCTTTTACTCCTGATTAAATCATCTCAATCGTTGCGTAGAATAACTATGCGCCT
>DQSN01000175.1 GCA_015663245.1 Leucothrix mucor | reverse complement strand
GCAAGCACAGCAAGCACTAGAGAGTAATGCTCAGGTTCAGCAGAGTAATAACACTAGTGTAGTTAGTGCTGCGGTAGCAACAGGAGCGCTGGCAGTCGTTGCTAGTGATAATGTAGGTTCAGCAGCGGAGCAACAACAGGCTACAGTTGCAACAACAGAGCAGCAACAAACTGCATCAGCGAGTGACTTGAGTGATAAATCAACAGATGATTTATTGTTAATGGCACGAGAAGCTTATTGGAATAATGGTTTGGATGAAGCGGCTAGTATTTATGAGCAGTTAATTCAGCGCGAACCAGACGTTGTAGAGCATAAGGGTGAGTTGGGTAATGTGTACTGGAGACAAGGGTTTCCAGAAAAATCAGCAAGTCTTTATGCTGAAATTGCAATTCCCATGATCAAGAAAGGTAATGGTGAGCGTGTATCAAATATGATTGGTTTTATTGGACTTTTCCAACCTGATAAAGCAGCAGAAATTCATAAACATTTACAGGGCTTAGACAAGTAATAACGTATTGCCAATCTTAGGAATATCTATTGTTTAGATTTTTCTAGGAGTCCGACTGAGTATGCTAAGCATGGCGAATTTGCAGTAGCTTAGTTCACTATAGGTCTAGCACATCAACCAGTCCAAAATATCGGTCTCAGTTGTTCTGTCTGCCGTCAGGACTAGGCGCGCTTCGCAGGGAATGGTTATTCCCTTCACAAGAAGTGCAACAACGGCATGAAGGAAGACAGGGCAACCCTTTGGGCGCTCCTGTGAGGATCTGCCTCTGCGTTACAGCGCTTGGCAAGGACACAGCCATTACCAAGCGCTGTGCCTTGATGCGAATCATCACAAAAGCACTGATGCCGACATTTTGGACTGGTTGATGTACTAGGCTCTTAAAGCTCTATTTAAAAAGACTATTAGTAAAATTGATACTTTACTGATAGTTTTTGTGGTTCAGGGAAAATATATTTAGTTTACTTAATCAGAAAATCTGAATACAGCCAATCGAGAAAATTGGAGCATCATTAGGTTATGGTAGAGTAGTAATGAAGAGGGGTCTCTATTAATTCATAGGTTAGTAAATTGGGAGTTTTAACTCTCAATATTACAAAACTAAAAACTTATAGAGGCTCCCCAAAGAGGAATGACGGAAATGGCTGAAAAAAGTGATCTAAATAAAGAGTACGTAAAAGAACTTGAGCGTGAATTACGTGACTTTGAAGCAAAATCAGATGGAAATAATAAAACCATGCAAATGTTGGTATACCCAGCTATGTTTGCTTTTATTATTTTAGCGGCCTATGGTTTTTACCTAATCCAATCATTGTCATCAGATGTACATGATATGTCTGAAACAATTGCATCAATGGCGAGTTCAGTTGAGAAAAATATGGATTCTATTTCAGGTACGATGAGCGGCATGTCGAACCACATGGATAAGTTGGTTGTAAGCACTCAAAGTATGTCAACGGACATTGGAAGTATGAATAACAATACCGATGCAATGGTTAGTAGCATCGGTGGTTTAAAATCAGCAACCTACGATATGGCTGCATCGACAAACAATATGCAACGTGATATGTGGAGTTTAAACCAAAGTATTTCAAAGCCGCTTGGTTTTATGAATAACTTTTTACCATGGTCGAGTAATACTGGCTCAGCAGCTCCTTTGCCTCCTTCATACTATGCTTACCCCGCACAGCAACCACAAAATATGGTGTTACAACCCTCGCTACCATTAATACCACCAAATGTAACTCTACCTGTGCCTGCCGCAACAGCTCAAGGGAATGATGACCAAAGTTCATTAATACCATTCTTAAATATGGGTGGGAAAAAGGTGGAGTATAATATGCCGCTTCAACCTTCAATGCCCCTTATTCCAGCATCTAATATCTAAAACTTGAGCCAGCAGTAGCCCATAGACTCAGGTGAACTTTTTTTAAAATTATATTTGTCGATTATCAGTTAGAGGTAGCCTCAATGACTCCAGACAAAAGAATGTCACAACGCTTAGATCGGTTACAAGATCATTTAAAGCGAGAAAACCCCGTCCTTGTATCAGTTGTTGATCGTTATCGCACACTAGATGGGGTTGCGCAAAAAATAGGTTTGCTCAAAAGTAGTGAATCGTATGCGACACAGATATCATGGTGGCCTTTAATCTCAGTATTGGGGACATTTTCTGCGGGTAAATCAAGCTTCATAAACTCTTATTTGGGTTTAGATATACAAAACACAGGTAATCAAGCTGTTGATGATCGTTTCACCGTTGTTACTTATAGTGCGGACTCCGAAGTAAGAACGCTTCCTGGTATCGCTTTAGACGGCGATCCCCGCTTTCCCTTTTATCAAATTAGTCATGATATAGAGCAAGTAAGTGAGGGTGAAGGGGCAAAAATAGATAACTATCTACAGATGAAAGCGGCTCCCAGTGAGCAGGTTCGAGGAAAAATTTTAATAGACTCCCCTGGCTTTGATGCTGATGAACAGCGTAAATCAATACTCAAATTAACCGATCATATTATTGATTTATCAGACTTAGTTTTAGTCTTTTTCGATGCTCGCCATCCTGAGCCAGGGGCAATGCAAGACACTCTGGAGCACTTAGTCAAAGGTGCGCAAAGAAGAAACGATACCAATAAATTCCTATTTATTTTAAACCAGATCGATTCATCAGCAAAAGAAGATAATCTTGAAGATATTGTCGCGGCTTGGCAAAAAGCGTTAGTTCAGACAGGACTTAGTTCAGGTCGATTTTTTGTGATGTTCAACAAAGATTTAGCAGTTCCCGTAGAAAATAAAAATGTATGGGAGCGCTACGTTTCTAAGCGCGACAGTGATTACAGTAAAATCACCAAACGTATGGAAGATATAAACGTAGAGCGTGTATATCGTATTATTGGCGGTATGGAATCTTTAGCCAACCAAATAGAACAACAAGCAATACTACAGATAAAGCAGGCAAAACAGCTATGGCGTAAGCGCATTATGTGGATAGACTCACTAGTGGCGTTTATCTTATTAGCGGTAGCACTAGGTGGCACCTTTTGGCTTGGTTTATGGGGTCTTACGGCGATACCGTCGCCGATGGTGCTGTTAGTTGCCTCATTATCCTTATTACTGATTTTCCTCATTTTGCACTTTTTTATTAAAAAGAAAGTCGCTAAGAGTATTGCAAAAACTTTGAGTAATGAAGAATCGTATGGAAGTGTGAGGCAGGCTTTTCTAAAAAGTACAGGCTTTTTCCGTAGTGTCTTCTTTAGTCAACCTGCTGGTTGGGGCAGAAGAACCGCAAGAAAATTAGATGGTATACGCCATGATATAGACTTATTTGTACAGCGTTTAAATGATAAGTTTACGAGTCCTTCAGGAGAGTAAACCTATTCTCTGCTATGCATCATTAGCAAATACTCCGCACAATGATGGTGATGGAGTATTTGTTATATTTTGATCAATAAAATTATAGAGAGCAGTTGTGAGTAAATCCCAAGAGTTATTTCTAAAAGCCCAAAATCTTATTCCTGGTGGCGTTAATTCCCCCGTTCGAGCATTTAAGAGCGTTGGAGGTACACCATTATTTATCGAGAGAGCCGAAGGTGCTTATCTCTATGATGTGGATGGAAAACGTTATATCGATTATGTTGGTTCTTGGGGACCTATGATAGCGGGTCATGCAAATCCTGAGATTATTGAAGCAGTACAACAGGCTGCTACAAAAGGGTTGAGTTATGGTGCGCCAACAGAAATTGAAATCACCATGGCAGAACGCATCAATGAACTGATGCCATCAATTGAAATGGTACGCATGGTAAGTTCGGGGACAGAAGCAACGATGTCTGCTATTCGATTAGCGCGTGGCTTTACTGGTCGTGACAATATTGTCAAATTTGAAGGTGGTTATCATGGGCATGCTGACTCACTACTCGTTAAGGCAGGCTCTGGCGCTTTGACATTTGGAGAACCAAGTTCTCCAGGTGTTCCAGAGGGTTTAGCAAAACATACCTTAACGCTTGATTATAATGATAGTCAGCAGGTAAAAGATCTATTTGCAAAAATGGGTGATGAGATTGCTTGTATCATTATTGAGCCAGTCGCAGGAAATATGAATTGTATTCCTCCCGTTGATGGCTTCTTAGAAACGTTGCGAGAGGTTTGTGATAAACACGGTGCGATACTGATCTTTGATGAAGTAATGACAGGCTTTCGTGTCGCTCTAGGCGGTGCACAGTCAGTCTATAATGTTAAACCAGACTTAACAACACTAGGGAAAATAATTGGTGGAGGCATGCCTGTCGGTGCTTTTGGTGGGCGTAAAGACATAATGCAAGCACTGTCTCCTGTTGGGCCTGTTTATCAGGCGGGAACACTATCAGGTAACCCTATTGCAATGGCGGCAGGTTTAAAAACTCTCGATATAATCTCTCAAGCTGGATTTTATGACGAGCTAACAGCAAAAACTGAAATGTTTGTCTCAGGGATGCTAGTTGCGGCAAAGAAAAATAATATTTCACTAACCAGCAATCAAGTCGGCGCAATGTTTGGCTTATTCTTTACAGATATAGAAGGGGTGAAAAGCTTTAGTGAAGTGATGACTTGTAATATTGAACTGTTTAATCGCTTCTTTCATGGCATGTTGGATGCAGGAATCAATTTAGCACCATCAGCTTATGAAGCAGGCTTTGTTTCTAGCGCCCATTCTGATGAAGACTTGCAACAAACAATTGTGGCAGCAGAAAAAGTATTTGCGTCATTAAATTAATAAGTGCTGCCATGCTTTCGTCTATTCCCTTCATCTAATATGGGATATAAGACGTATAAACACCAATAATCAGGGAACTAAGCCCTTTATTAGCACTCTTATCTTTAGAGTGCTAATATGTCAGTAGACATGAGGAAAGATATAAAGATGAGCAGTACACATACAATACACAATCAATTAATACCCGTAACAGCTGCGAGTATTGATGGCTATATACAATCAGTACATGGGTTACCTGTATTAACCGTCGCAGAGGAAAAAGAACTAGCATTTCGCTTGCGCGATAATGAAGACTTGGATGCTGCGCGTATGTTGATATTACACAACCTACGCTTTGTGATTAAAGTCGCACGTGGTTATAACGGCTATGGTTTACCACTAGCAGACCTTGTACAAGAAGGTAATGTTGGTTTGATGAAAGCGGTTAAACGCTTCGATCCTACTATGAATGTGCGTTTAGTTTCATTTGCCGTTCACTGGATTCGTGCAGAAATGCATGAATACATACTACGTAACTGGAAGATCGTAAAAGTTGCCACAACTAAGGCACAGCGTAAACTGTTTTTCAATTTGCGGAGTAGCAAGAAACGCTTAGGTTGGTTGAATTTAAAAGAAGTGAATGATGTTGCCGATACTTTAGGT
>DQSN01000209.1 GCA_015663245.1 Leucothrix mucor | reverse complement strand
TTGATTTGCATAAACATGAAGAGTTTGGTTTGATGGGAAAGTATGCTCTGGATGATGAGCTTGCGATAAGAGAAACAGGTGTTGATGAGGTAAAGTATGCACAGCAATGCGCCAGAACCGTTGCTTACAAAATTTATAAAAAGTTTGATGATGTCAACGATCTGGAAAAAGATGAGCTTGAAGACTTCGACTGGGATGAACTCAATGCTCGTATTGTGAGTTTACGTGCTAAAGACTTTAAACAATTATATCGCTTTGAAATTAATACCAGACGTAAACTATCAGGCAATGCCTTACATGACCCAGAGGTTTGTAAAGAGCTACTAAAACTACTACCTGACCTACCGATTGTGCATTTTGGACAAGGGTTTGAAGAAGGTGAAAACCTGCTAAACAATCAGGTTAGTCTTTTTTATAAACAACTTAATCAAGCTGACTAATACGCATCCTAATAAATTAATAACTGAATTATTTTTAAAGGCGCTTTTGTAGCCTGTATGAAGCTTGCGTAATACAGGAGTGCGTGGCTTCGATTCCCCGTATTACGCAGTGCTCCATACGGGCTACAAAATATCGGTCGATTGAAAATTTAAAGAAAAATGTATTGGAATTGGTATAACATTATTTGATCAACCAAGAATCAAGAGAACCTACTGTGAGCCTAAAATATTTCACCCCTAAAAATACCCCTTTAGAAGCCTGTGGTTCATGGAATAAAAGCCACTACCTCCTTGATGAAGACACCGCCTATGCACTAGAAATGGCATTACTAACCAAGCGACCCTTATTAGTTAAAGGAGAGCCAGGTTTAGGCAAAAGCTATTTAGCCCGTGCTGCTGCGACACAATTAAAACGTGCTTTTATCTCGGAAGTAATCAACCTCAATACCGAAGCACAAGATTTACTGTGGAAAACCGACCCTATAGCACGCTTAAACGATGCACAGTTGAAACTTAAAAAAGAACAAGAACTACATCCCAAACATTATATTAATCCTGGCATTCTTTGGTGGGCGTTTGACTGGGAAACAGCGTTTACTCAATACGATGAAATTTGCCATCACTCTATCTATAAACCGCAAACCATTGATGAAGAACAACGAAAAAATGGCATTGTTCTATTAATTGATGAAATCGACAAAGCCGACCCTTCATTACCCAATAGTTTGTTAGAGGTACTTGGTAATGGTGGCTTTGAGGTTCCTGAATGTGAACAGACCATTGGTAATAAAACCAATAAAGAAGCCCCGCAACCCTTGGTAATTATTACCACCAACGATGAGCGTGAACTACCCCCAGCCTTTGTGCGCCGTTGTTTGGTGTTGCATTTAAAAGTCGATGAAGACAATATTGAAAAATGGCTAATGGAGCGTGCGGATGTACATATCAGCAATACGGACTGTTCTCCAACCGTTAAATTAGAAGCAGCTAAACAATTAAAAAAAGATCGAGAGTCCGCAAAAAAACAAGGCATGACAAAAGCAGGGTTATCAGAATATCTCGATTTACTCACCGCCTTAAAAGAAATGACCCAAGAACACTCAGGAGAAGCAAAAGAAATGGCACAACTTAAACTGCTCAAGAAAATTAAACACTTCGCGCTATGTAAAGCCTAGTTGCGATGCCTGTTAAAAACCTTAATAACCGCGCCGACCTGCTACGCTGGTATCAACAACAGAGTGAGGCAGAAACATGGCAAAAAACCAGTGTGTTTTTAGGCTATCAATATCAACCTCCTTTAGAGAAAGAAGCCTTTGACGAAGACAAAGAACAAACAGATGAAAATGACAATACCGCCGTAGAAGAGCTTGAAGATAATGACTTACCACAACAGGATGAAAGCCCCGTCCAGTGTTATTATTACCTAGCTCATCGAGAGCAAACTACAGACGAAGATGATAATTTGCTCCCCGAAGCGTTAAGGGGTTATGAGCCACTCAGTAAAGCCGAATTAAGCATAGTAGAAACAGGCAAGCCCCTAAGCTATCAGCCGATAACGAATAAGCAGCGCCTTAGCCCTTTTGTGCAAAAGCACCTGCGTCAGCATCGAGGTAATAAGCCTGATATTAACCGTCTGATAAAACACCTTGCTGAGCAAAAACCACTGCGTTGTATGCCCACCAAGGCTAAAATACTAGCTGTTGGTCATGTGACTGTTTTGCTTGATCTCTGCGACCGTTTATTACCCTTCTGGCGTGATAGTTATCAGGTTTGTGAACTTATTCAGAAAAAACAGGGGCGATTTGGTCAAGATATTCGGGTACTCAATGAGTACGATATTACGGCGGAGTATTATCACTATAATGACTTTATAAAAAGGCAACAAAACCCCCAGCAATGGCAAAGCATTCCTGCACAAAGCGCCGTCTTTATTATTGGTGATGCAGGGCAGCTTGCCCCACCAGAGAGTAGAACTCGCCAACAATGGTTAGCGTTATTACAACGCCTCAATAAGCGTGGAATAACGCCCATTATCATTGCACCCATTGCCGCAGAACAACAATGCCCTATGGTGCAATCATTAAGTCATCAGGTTCTATGGCACAAACATAGCCTGTATCGACCACAAAAAAGGATTAACGACCCGCAGAATCATCAGCAAAAAGTGGCATTCATTATTTCTTTTTTGTCGCTCTCCCCACATATAGAACCTGATCTATTACGTGCCATTATCGAGGCTGCACTAGGGGCTGAAAGCAGTGGCATAGAAGCCGATGTTTATTTACACCCCGATATTCAATGGGGCTATCACAGCATTAATGTACAGCTAGAAAGGCGTGAGTATTATCAGCAACAACTAAAAAACGAAGCCGCTCAATTACAAAAACAAATACTCAAGCTCATAAAGCAACACCATATTGGGCAATTTCCCGCCGTCTGGTATGAGGCGGTGTTAGGTGCCGAGCATTTTGTGAGTTTTCCCTTAGCGGACATTGCTGATATTGACGCAGCCAAAACCTATATGAAGCGTTTGGCGGTAACAGGTTTTAATCAACGAAGTCACCAAGGCTTAAGCAATTATTTTGTGCGTAATTTATCACGTAGCAGCCAACAGCAAAAATGGGCGAATAGAGACAGTTACTTCGACGTTTTTTATGCTGTGGGATTACATCGGGCAGGTGATCCAGTGCCTGAGGAATATAATGCTAATGTTGTACAACGACTCACACGACAAACAGGTGTGACACAGCAATGGCAAGTTGCCCAAGTAGGTGAGCAGCTCTATCTTCGTAGCCAAGCAATGAATCAACCCAATGCGGTGCTTTATGGCAATATATTAGCTGATTTTTCCACACCTTATCATTCTATCCATAGTGGGCAACAGACCTATGATCTGGATATAGAAAAAATTATCCCTTTAATCATGCCAGAGGATAAAGCTCAAACTTTCACACTGGATACAGGCATAGAAAAGATCACCCTTGCAACACTGTCTAAACCCACATGGGCAAACTCACTCAGCCAATCACCGCAAGGTTTAATGGTAAATCTGTATTTTGCGGATAAAACCCATGAACTAATGCCACAAATTACGGATACTTTCCCCGTAGACCCAGACATAGCATGGCAAGTACAAGAGAGTACGCAAGAAATTGGTTTTGATGAATATGGTCTCTACGCAACTTTAAGTGTTAAAAATGTTAGCCAAATATTCCGCTGGATAGAAGCAGGTAGTTTTTTAATGGGGTCACCAGAGAATGAAAAAGGTCGTGAGCCTTGGGGAAAAGAAACCCAGCATCAAGTGACCCTTAATCAAGGCTTTTGGATGGCAGATACCACCGTTACCCAAGCATTCTGGCAGGCAGTGATGGGAGAAAACCCTAGTCATTTTAATGAAGAGGGCAAAGCGTTTAGCTCACAGCAAAACCCTGTCGAACAGGTAAGCTGGGATGATTGCCAACAGTTTATTAAAACACTAAAGCAACACTTTAATACGCTAGCGTGTCGTTTACCCACCGAAGCCCAGTGGGAGTATGCTTGCCGTGCAGGAACACAAACGGCATTTAACTTTACGGGAGAGTTAGATTTAGAAAAAGTAAACTATAATGGTAATTGGGGTAACTTTGATGATAATGAACAGGCAAAAAATCAAACAACAGCCGTTAAAAATTATCCTTGTAATGCATGGGGATTGTATGAAATGCATGGTAATGTTTGGGAGTGGTGTAGTGATAGTTGGCAGAATGGTCTAGGCTCAGAGCCTCAAATTGATCCTGAATTTTTTAAAGCAAGCTCTGAGCGTGTGTTGCGCGGTGGCGGTTGGAGCGACCGCGGCAGGAACATGCGTTCTGCGATGCGTAACTACTACTCGCCTGGTGTTCGTTACGACCGCATTGGCTTGCGGCTTGTAGTAGGTCAATCAAGTACCAGCTTGCAAACATCTTTTCAAGCAAGTTCTGTGTCTGGGCGGACAGGCTCCAGCGTTAAGCAGGAGACGGTCAGCACAGATACGGAACTTGCGCCGACGAATAAAGAAAGCTTTTTGAGTAAATTAAATCCTTTCAAATGAAATATAAAATCTACAAAGTATCACTAGAAAATCCTGATCCTGTCTTGGAGGAAATGAATGGTTTTATATCGACACATGCGATTGAGTCTATCGACAAACACTTTGTTGCAGATGCTAATAATAGCTTCTGGACATTTTGTATTAAATATTTGAACACAACAGGTAAAACAAAAAAAGAGTCAAACTATTATGCTAACCA
>DQSN01000090.1 GCA_015663245.1 Leucothrix mucor | reverse complement strand
TTTAATTCTTCTATGCACTGAAATTTTTATCTAGATAGTTTATTATGCGCCAAAAATACCATTAATATTAAGTTCATGTGATCATTAGTTTTTTTGTGTGTTTAATAAGTTTTTTAGATCAAAGGATAAGAAGGATTTTATTTTGACTCTTACACAATCTGTTCTGGAATTAAAAGGCGAGATGTTGATGCTTAACGTATTGCGCTTGCAGGATGTCAATATCGACAATATCGAATTGGCATTACAGCAAAAGCGTGATGAAGCTCCCATGTTTTTTATTCAAAGCCCTATTGTTGTTGATTGCTCCAATTTAGGAGAGCAGGGAACATTGCTTGATTTGCGCTCGCTACGCCGAGTTTTGATTAAAATGAGTTTTGTTCCTGTCGGTCTGCGTGGTATTTCAGATGCTATGCGAGCAGGCGCTTTGGCGGCAGGTTGGAACGTCTTACGCTCGCCTGCACGTAAGTTACCTAAAGATAAAACACGCACAGATGCGGCAAGTCCTGAGAAAAAAACGGTTGTTGAAGATACGGTAAAAAAACAAGAACAGAGTGTAGATGCAGCACCAGAGCCTGAGTCATCATTAATTAAAAAGACCAGCATGACGATTGAGCGTCCGATTCGTTCAGGACAACAGGTGTATGCAGAAGCCGCGGATTTAATCGTGCTTTCGCAAACGAGTGCAGGTTCAGAAATTATGGCCGATGGTTCCATTCATGTTTATGGACCTTTGCGTGGGCGAGTGCTTGCGGGTGTTAAAGGTGATAAAACAGCACGTATTTTTTGCCGTTCGTTAGAAGCAGAATTGATTGTTATAGCAGGGTGTTATCAACTACTTGATGAGAGTGATACCGACTTAAAAGGTAAGCCTGCAATGATTCATTTAGAAGATGAAAAATTAATAATAGAAGCATTGGTATAAACAGTTTTGAAGAATAGACCAGTTAAGACTTTTGGAGAATGAAATTGAGTAAAGTAATTGTTGTTACGTCAGGTAAAGGTGGTGTTGGTAAAACAACAACCAGTGCTGCATTTGCTGCGGGACTAGCCAGTAAAGGACACAAAACTGCTGTTATCGACTTTGATGTAGGCTTGCGTAACCTTGATTTAATTATGGGTGTTGAGCGTCGCGTGGTGTACGACTTTGTGAATGTCATCAACGGTGAAGCAACATTGCGTCAGGCTTTGATCAAAGATAAGCGTGTTGATAATTTATTTATACTTCCAGCTTCACAAACACGTGATAAAGATGCTTTAAGCAAAGAAGGTGTCGAGAGTGTTATTAATGAATTAAAAGCAGATGGTTTTGATTATATCGTTTGCGATTCTCCCGCAGGAATAGAAAAGGGTGCTTTCATGGCTCTTTATTTCGCGGATGAAGCCATTATTGTTACTAACCCTGAGGTATCCTCAGTACGTGATTCAGATCGTATTTTAGGTATTTTGCAGAGTAAGTCGAAAGCTGCGGAAGAAGGGGGAGTAGTTAAGGAGCATCTTGTTATTGCACGTTACTCCCCAGAACGTGTTGATAGTGGAGATATGATTGGGCTTGATGACATTGTTGATATTTTATCGGTGCCATTACTGGGTGTTATTCCAGAGTCTGGCTCTGTGTTACAAGCATCAAACAGTGGTGTCCCTGTTATTATGGATACAAAAAGTAAAGCAGGACAAGCTTACATGGATGTGGTGGGTCGTTTTCTTGGCAAAAAAATAGAGCACCGTTTTTTGGATGTTGAAAAGAAGGGCTTCTTTAAGAAGTTGTTCGGTTAGGAGGACATCATGGGATTATTTGATATCTTTAGGCAGAATAGAAAAAAGAATACTGCCAACCTTGCGAAGGAACGCTTGCAGATATTAATTGCACATGAGCACGCGAGTAGAAACAAGGGGCATAGTGCTCCTGATTATTTGCCACAATTGCGTAATGAAATCATGGAGGTTATCCGAAAGTATGTTGCTGTTGACGATAAAAGTGTTAACGTCAATGTGGAAAAGGGTGATGATTTTGATGTGTTGGAATTAAATATTACATTGCCCGACCGACAGTAAGGAATGAGGGTTTAATAAGATGCGGAACTTGACGTAGATTATTGAATCCTCACTCCTAAAATAACAAAATAAGTCGAAGGTAGTGAGAATGAAAAATTGGTATATGTTGACGCTAGTTGGCAGAGATGCATCAGGCATAGTCGCTGAGGTTACACAAACCTTATATCAACATGATTGCAACTTAGGTGAGGCATCGATGCTCCGCCTTGGAGGTAATTTCACGATTATGTTAATGGTGGAAACATCACATTCAGGTGATGAGTTGCATGCTTTTATTTTTCCATTTTCTGAAAAGAATGAATTTCAGTTACATATAGACCAAATCGAAGGTCGTTTGCACCAGCATAAAGAATCCGATGTTCACGTTAGTGTGCATGGTGCTGATCGTGCAGGTATCGTTGCTCAGGTTAGCAATAGTTTGATGAAAGCAGGTCTAAATATCTTAGATTTAAGATCAGATGTTGCAGGTACGGAAGAGTCTCCTATCTATATAATGACCTTTTCAGGTCAAGCAGTGCAAGGTGTAGATACTTTGCAAGAAGCAGTGAGTGAGCTGCAAAAAGATGACATTGAAGTGCAGTTACAAACTGAAGATACTTTATTCGGTTAGTGCTTACCTCGCTTTTGATGCCGACTTTGTTGAAATACTATTACACTTCCCAAGCTTATAAAGAAACTATCCAGCTTAGACCTCCTATAGATGGAGTTCTAAGCTAGGCTAGGAAGTCCTTTTAATTAAGTGGGAAATGTATATAGCTATTTCTTGAGTAACATCGAAAGAATAACGGTGGTGTGTACAAAACAACTCATTAAAAAAATAAAAATAAGGCTGATTTTTTGTGATATTAGATATTATTCTCTACCCCGATGAACGCTTGAAAGAAGAATCTCTTCCTGTTGAGTTATTTGATGATGAATTCCAAACCTTTGTTGACGACTTGGAAGAAACGCGTCTAGCAGGACCTGGTGCTGTAGGTATCGCGGCCGCCCAAGTAGGGCGTTTTCAACGAGTCGCCATTGTTGATGTCTCAAACATGCGCAAACCTGTTGAGAATCATGGCTATATGGTGCTAGTAAACCCTGAAATTATAGCTTGGGATGATTATGAAATAGGGCGGGAAGGTTGCCTGTCAGTGCCTGATTTCACGGGTAACGTTATTCGTGCCACAGCGATCACGCTTAAAGCACAGGACCGTTATGGTGAATACCATGAATACAAAATGAAAGGCTTTGAAGCGCGTGCAGTACAGCACGAGCTAGATCACTTGGATGGAAGGTTATTTCTTGATCGAGTGGTTAGTCGTACCACTGACTTGTTTAAGCGTAAGACCTATAAGAAATAATATTTTCATTTGCAGGTTCCAAGTTATCGATGAACCCTGCTTAGCTAAAGCATGAATTTCTTGTTATAAAAGCATCACATCTTTTTATACAAGCCAATAAGCTTTTCCCATTGCTCTTTTTTCAACACCTTGCGCATATTGTCACGGCATTTTGTTTTACCCTCTATAATATTTAAACGTATTGCCAGTACCTTCTCTGCCAGCATTTTAATCTCATCAGCATCTGTTCCAGCTAAAGACTTTTCTTTTAATTGGGCTTCAAGTGCTATGACCTTCTTTGCCATGGCTTTTGTCTTGGCGCTATTTTCTTTACGCCATTTTTTAAGAGCCGCTTGTTGATCGTCGCTTAATGATAATTTCTCCCCTTGCTTCATAATCACACGCATCAAATTTGGCATAGGGTTAGCATGCTTCATCATTTTAATTTTTTGCATATCTCCTCCCATCTTGTGTTGCATGCCTTTATGATCCTTCATCATGCCCATTGACTCACCAATTTTTTTCACAGGAGCGTGTACAAGCTGCGTAGAGCCATCATCAAAGGAAAGCTTAATATCAACAATATCACCAACCTTTAAGCTTTGTTTTAAGCCAATCAACATAACGTGATAACCACCTGGCTTTAGATCGGTGCTTGAATTAGCTTTAATCTCAATCTTTTTTACAGGACGCATCTGCATCACGCCATTGTTATTTATATGCTCATGTAGCTCGACAGTTTTTGCGACATCACTTTCGGCGCGCACTAACGCTTGCTGAGAATCACTGGGATTTTGCAATACCATAAAGGCGCCTGTCACCATTTGCCCTGGAGGCATCGCGCGCACATAAGCATTTTCTGCGTGTGGAGCTGCTGCCCATGTGCAAGTCATAGAAGTAAAATATAAACAGATGAGAAATATTACACGCTTCATAAAAACACTCTGGAAAGATAATAGTAGTCGTTAGAGTATAAAATGTGGGGTGAGAAAGTAATGCGTCATATTGTCGCAGTAAACTTACTTATTACAGCAACACCATTTAGTCGGATGGTACTACAGAGTTCTGGGTTGATGATTTACTATCATGAGCAATTAATAATAAAAAACAGACTCAAATATTATGGATTTCAAAAACCTGCTTCGTATTCTCGTCAAAAATGATGGCTCTGATTTATATCTTACTTTTAATGCGCCACCTGCGGCTAAATTTCAGGGGGCTTTGCGAGCTTTAAGTAAAGAAAAAATGACATCAGAAAATTTGCGAGAGATTGCTAATTTTTTGATGAATGATGACCAATTAAAGCAGTTTGAAAAAAAGCCTGAGATGAATTTGGCTTTGGATGAAGAGGGTATTGGGCGTTTTCGTATTAATATTTTTAAGCAGCGTACCCATTTAGCGATGGTTATTCGTAATATTAAGGTCGATATTCCGAATGCTGATAGCCTTGGTCTGCCCGATATACTCAAAGATATTATCATGGAAAAGCGTGGTTTGATCTTGTTTGTGGGTGGTACGGGTTCAGGTAAATCTACCTCTTTAGCAGCATTGATTGATCATCGTAATAGTAATTCCACAGGACATATTATTACCATTGAAGATCCTATTGAGTATATTCATCCGCATAAAAAATGTTTGATAAGCCAGCGTGAGATTGGTGTTGATACAGACTCTTATGAAGATGCATTGGAGAATACTTTACGCCAAGCACCTGATGTTATTTTGATTGGTGAGGTGCGAACGCAAGAGACAATGGAGCATGCGATGGCGTTTGCGGAGACGGGGCATCTCTGCCTTTCAACTTTGCATGCGAATAACTCAAATCAGGCGCTTGATCGTATTATCAATTTCTTTCCAGAAGAGCGTCGTCACCAATTATTAATGGATTTATCATTAAACTTAAAAGCCTTTATTTCTCAGCGTTTGATTCCTACGATAGATGGAAAGCGTGTTGCAGCTATCGAAATTTTATTAGGGACATCGACGATTGCAGATTTAATTATGAAGGGTGATATTCATGGTATTAAAGAGGTAATGGAGCGTTCGGAAGATATTGGTATGCAGACTTTTGACAGTCATCTTTTTAAATTATACAGAGCAGGCACTATTTCCTATGATGAAATGATGCGCAATGCTGACTCCCCTAATAACTTAAAAGTAAAAATCACTTTGCTAGAAAACCCTGTTACACAAGCAAGCTCTGAGGTTGACGAAGAAGGTAATGCTGCTCCATCTCCACTTGATAGTTTAGAATTGGCGCCGATGGAAGAAGAGGGCGAAGATGATATGGATGAGGATGAAAAAGAGTTGGTAAAAATCAGAAAAGAAGCTGAGTTTCAGCGCATGCGTAGTAAGGCTCTAATGGGTGAGGCATAGGCTTTGTGGGGTCATAAGTTGAAAGACGTTGCATGCAACGTCTTTATGTCGCGTGTTAGGCTAATGGTATTGCGGTAAGGTATCAGCTAAAGCAATCGAGTCCATCCACACATAAGCCGCTTCGGAGTTTGGTTGGTTAAGTAGTAGCATTAAAACCACCCATTTGAGTTTATTAAGATCAAAGTTAATATCTTTTAATTCTAAAATGCGATCAATGGCTCGTTCTCGCATTGCGGCTGTGAGCACATGCATTTCATCCAAGAACATTAAATAACTACGGCAGTCACTATTAATCCAGCGGCATTCATAGCTTGAAAAAACGCGGAATGACTTTTCATGAGGCGCAGTTATGTAGCCTGAATCTTCATCTGCGAGGCTTTCTAGCCAATCAAATGCACGCACGATATTGTTGGGTGGGAAACCCGCTTCACTGAGATAGCCTTGTAGTGCATTTCTGTCCTGTGAGACATCATCAACTTCTGAGTAGTTTTCAAACAAATAAAATAAGACTTCGAGGGTGCTTTCTTTTCTTTCCATAAAATAATACTTCTAGCTGGGGGAGGGTTATTATATAAATTACTGAAAGCGGTGGTGGTGGGAGTAGAGTGGGTTGTTTAGGTTTTTTTCAAAAAAATGTGAACATTAAATTTCTTTGATTTTGGTGTAACTTCCTCGTCCGCTAGCAGCAATTAATCCATTTAATTCGAGTAGTAATAGAATGGAGGAAAGTACCTCTGCGGTCAATCCCGTTTGTATGACTAATTGGTCTATTGATATGGGGTCGTAGCCCATTGTCTCTAAAATTAGCCTTTGATCTGCGTCAAGTGGGGTTGAGGTGATTGTATCGTCACTTTGGTTGATGGGTGTTGTATGGTGATGGTCTGGCTTGTTTGTCTCTTTTAATAAGATGTTTTCGAGTTGAGGTGCTAGTTCTTCGAGAATATGTTCCGCTGTTTCGATGAGCTTTGCACCTTGGCGTATTAATTGGTGACAGCCACGGGCTAAGGGGTTGTGGATAGAGCCAGGAATAGCGAAGACTTCGCGCCCTTGCTCGCTGGCGTATCGAGCGCTGATTAATGAGCCACTGCGTAATGCGGCTTCTACGACTAAAGTGCCAAGGCTCATGCCGCTAATGATGCGATTACGACGTGGAAAGTTTTTGGCAAGCGGTGAAACGCCAATGGGTAACTCACTGACAATTGCGCCATTAGCAACAATTCGGTGGGCTAGGTCGCGATGTCTTGCGGGGTAAACACGATCAATCCCTGTCGCAATGACCGCAATAGTAACTCCACCTGCGTCCAAAGCTCCTTTATGTGCTAAACCATCTATGCCTAAAGCGAGTCCACTGGTAATACAAATACCTGTAGAGGAGAGGTATTTTGAAAACTCGTAGCTATTGTTTTGTCCGCCCTGTGTAGGATTGCGGCTACCAACAATCGCTAATTGTGGATCATTTAATAAATCAGCATTGCCATGTACATAGAGTAAAGGCGGTGAGACAGGAATTTCTTTGAGTAGTTGCGGATAACGCGGGTCGTCGATGGTTAGGATGTGGTGTTGATCGGAGGCTTGTAGCCATTGCATATCAGGATCAGCCGCTACAAGTGTTTGTGCTGTGATATTGCTGATGAGCTTATCTTTTAGTCCTGCTTTTTTAAGTTGCTGTCCAGAAGCATTTAAAGCATGGCTAGGACTTGAGAATGAATTAAGTAATTTTTTGTAGTGGCTACAACCAATACCTTTAACACGCCATAGCGCCACCCAATCTGCTAAATTGTTATCTTCTTTCACAGGCTCATACGTTGTTGTTTACTGGGTAATACCAGTTTGGAATACACTTCATGGCTGGTTTAGCAAAGTCACACTGACCTTGCCAACCTGTTTATCCATGAATAGTTTCCTTTATGGATTCCCTATTTTATACCCTTTCTTAACTGCGGTGTGTGATTTTGTAATTAAAGCATAGCTTAATTTCTTGCCGACTTTATAAACTACTGCTGTAGCAACACGTGCAGGAGGTAAATCTACTTTGATAGGAACTTGTGTTTTAAGGTACTTATAGGTAACTTTTTCTTTTGTCTCATGAGGGTCATTAACGGTTTTTCCTGGTGCGTAAACGCCCAGTATGTGACCTGGCTTTACACCTTCTGCAATACCGCAATCAAGTGTGATAATCATACCCGTACCACTAATTAAGTTAGCCTCATAAAGTGATAATACGGTTGCTCTTACTTTGTGTTTTGGTGCGAGCATAGGTGCGTTAAGTGTAATTTCTTTCTTGATGTTTTTTAATAGGCGATCACCGACATGCACTTCTCGTTTTGAATTAAGGATGGTCGCAGTAGCAACTTCACCTACTCCCCGAGTAATTTGGGCATCTGCTGCATAAATAACTTCGTAGCCTAATAATTCTTTTGTTTCAGGATCATGTAGTGGCTTCCCCTTGTGGAAAACGGGATATGTTTGTCCATCACGTCGGTTTCTTAGTTTCTTGATATAAACCGTTTGACCTTCTTCTATAAGTAAGTGGTTATCTAATCCATCGACAATGTAAGGTGCTTTATCAATAGCGTCTTTATCCAAAACACGCGGCCAAGCCAAGAAAGGAGCTAGTACTGAAATAGGCTCGCCACTTCCTGTGCGTTCGACTCGAATTTGAGGAACTAACACTTCTATAACTTGATTGCCTTGTTTTACCGTGCGGCGAGACTGATAGATATAAAGTAAGTCACCAGGGTAAATAAGATGTGGGTTTTTAATTTTTTGATTCTTATCCCATATTTCAGGCCAGAACCATGGATCTTTGAGAAATTTATTGGAAATGTCCCAGAGCGTATCGCCTTTTTTAACTTTGTAGCGGCTAGGGGCATCTGCTTTAACAGGTATAGAAGTGCGCTTTTTCTTATATTTTGCTTTTGTCGCATAACCACCATTAGCATTACGCTTAGGCATGCCGTAATGACTATCGTAAGGATCTGTCTTAGCTACTGTGGTGCTTGGCTGCGTTATAGCATTATCTTGTTTTGTATATTTGCTACAAGCTACGGTTAATAATAAAGAGCTTGCTGATAGAATGGCTAATCGAGGTAGCGACGTGGGCATAATCTTTCTCATTTTTTATTATATTTTTTAAGATTGTGAAAAATAGTGTGCTGATTGGGTTGGTCTAATGGAAGTAAGCTTTCCAGCGTTAATAAACCTGATTACTTATGTATTTATTACCAAAGATTAACTTTTTCTTATAGACCCTTTAGGCAGTCTTATTCGTTATTTTTCACTGTCTAGTGTATCTTAGGCAATAATATTATTGGAACGGTTTCAGACTGGTGGTAAAGAGTAATTTAAGCTGGTTGATGTACTGGTATCTTTAAGGAAAAATTATGGCATTGTTAGATATATTACGTTTTCCTGATGAGCGTTTGCGCACTAAAGCAAAACTTATCGAAGAGGTTGATCAAGAGGTTCAGCAGATCGTTAAGGATATGTTTGAAACTATGTATGAAGCTCCTGGTATTGGTTTGGCAGCGACACAAGTAGATATACATCGGCAAATTGTTGTTATGGATATTTCTGAAGAAAAAGATCAACCATTGTGTTTAATTAATCCAGTTATTTTGCATGCGGAAGGTGCGGAGAAACATGAAGAAGGTTGTCTTTCTGTCCCTGCCTATTATGCAGAAGTGGAGCGTGCAGAAAAGATAAAGATTCAGGCTTTAGATGAAAAGGGTGAATCTTTTGAATTGGAAGCAGATGAATTGCTTGCAGTTTGTATCCAGCATGAAATGGATCACCTCAAGGGGAAGCTTTTTGTTGATTACCTTTCTCCACTAAAGCAACAAAGGTTACGTAAAAAAATAGAAAAAATGGCGAAACAAAACGCATAAAAACAGACACGTTATAGCGTGTTTTAAACTCTAAGAGAAAATATGAATACAAAAAATAATAATAAATTACGCATCATTTATGCGGGAACTCCAGATTTTGCAGTACCTGCATTGCAGGCGTTGATTGATTCTGAACATGAAGTGGTTGCGGTTTATACACAGCCAGATCGCCCAGCAGGTCGGGGGCGAAAAATCACCTTTGGACCTGTAAAACAGCTAGCAGTAGATACAGATATTCCTGTTGTGCAGATAGCTACGTTTAAGGAAGAGGGCGCATTAGATACTTTAAAATCCTTTGATGCTGATTTGATAATCGTTGCGGCTTACAGCTTGTTATTGCCACAAGCTGTGTTGGATATGCCAAAGTACGGCTGCCTGAATATACATGGCTCTTTATTACCTAGATGGCGTGGTGCAGCCCCTATCCATTTAGCTATCCAAGCGGGCGATAAAGAAACAGGCGTTACCATTATGCAGATGGCTTTGGGCTTGGATACAGGCG
Organism: Leucothrix mucor; assembly: GCA_015663245.1. GTDB lineage: Bacteria > Pseudomonadota > Gammaproteobacteria > Thiotrichales > Thiotrichaceae > JAGLBW01. Next base: position 12,527 of record DQSN01000090.1, on the reverse strand, counting down.
ATATGTTGTATAAAATTTTGTGCCCTATAACGGCTACTGATACAGGGCAAACTATTCACGATCAATTGGCTGGCGATGGTGCAACTGCGCTTATGCATACATTGGAGTTATTAGTTGAGGGTAAACTAGAGCCAGAAGTACAAGATGATTCACTTACTTGTTATGCGCATAAATTAAGCAAGAAAGATGCAGAGATCGACTGGACACAATCAGCGGAAAAAATTGATCAAACCATTCGTGCTTTTGCGGCTTGGCCAGTAGCGTATACTTTAATGAAGAATAAACCTTTGCGCTTTTTTATGTCATCCGTGATAAAAACAACTGCAAGTGATGTGCAAGCAGGTGAAGTGATTGCCGAAACTAAGCAAGGGATTGAAATTGCCACGGGCGATGGCTCGGTGTTAATCACACGTTTGCAAATACCAAATAAAAAGGCAATGGACGTTAAAGATTTCTTAAATGGCAGATCATTGCAAGGTCAGGTGTTTCCTTCATGAAGTCAAACAACCCTCGCGTTATTGCTAGCAAGATTTTGCGCAGTGTGATTTACAAAGGTGAATCGCTTAGCCAGTTGTTAGTCAATAGTGAGGATGCGAGCGACCCATTAGTGCGTGATTTATGCTTTGGAAGTTTGCGTTGGCATGAACGTATTTCAGCATTGTTAAATGAGTTACTTGCAAAACCATTAAAGAATAAAGACAAAGATGTTGAATGTTTATTGCGGGTTGGCTTTTATCAAATAATCTATCAACAAACACCCGATCATGCGGCGGTTAATGAAACAGTCAGTGCGGTTAAAGGCTTAAAGAAGCCGTGGGCAAAGAAGTTTGTGAATGGCGTACTACGCGGCTTTTTGCGTAAAAAAGATGCTTTGTTACAGCAAGTTGATGAGCAGGATACTGCACGTTATGCCTTTCCTGCATGGTTATTAGGGAAAATAAAAAAATCATGGCCTGATGATTGGCAGTCAATATTGGAAGCTAGTAATACAAGAGCGCCAATGGTGTTGCGGGTGAACTTATTGCAACAAAGCCGTAAGGTTTATCATCAACAACTACTTGCCGCGGGATTTAACGCAACTCTCTCTGATGTGTGTGATACCGCTATTGTTTTAGATTCTCCTATTAATGTCTATGAATTACCTAACTTTTCTCAAGGCGCAGTCTCTGTTCAAGACACTGCCGCGCAGTTGGCTGCGGGCTTATTAGATTTAAAATCAGGTATGCATGTTTTAGATGCTTGCGCTGCACCTGGTGGTAAAACGGGACATATCTTAGAAAATTGCCAAGGTTTGACTGTTGTCGCCGTTGATAATAGCGCAAGCCGTTTGGTACGTGTCGAAGAGAATTTAGAGCGTTTATCTCTGCAAGCGACATTACTGACAGCAGATGCAGGTGATGTAGATAGCTGGGCTAAAGACTTGATGTTTGATCGTATATTGTTAGATGCACCTTGCTCTGCAACAGGTGTTATTCGTCGTCATCCTGATATCAAATGTTTGCGTCGCCCTGATGATATTGCAGGTTTGCAACAGCAGCAAAAAAGCCTCTTAACAAAGCTTTGGTCTAAGCTAAAACCCAATGGAAAGTTGCTTTACGCTACTTGCTCAATACTGCCACAAGAAAATGAAAAGCAAATAGCAGATTTTGTTGAGCAGAGGGAGGATGTTGAGGTTCAAGAAATAGAAGCGACTTGGGGCAGAGCTGTACAGTATGGGCGACAAATTCTATCGGGTGAGTCAGCTATGGATGGTTTTTATTATGCTTTATTGGTAAAAAATCCATGAGACATGCCTCTTTAAATACCGTGAAGTTATATTTGTTATGGCTGCTTGTGGTGCTGATGATAGGCGCTACCGTCAGAGCATCACAGGGCGGCATTTATATTGAGGTATTTAAACTCCAGCCTATTTTGACTAAAACCAATACTTATAAAGTTCAAGCTAATTTAAAGTACCAATTGAGTGATTACTTAAACAAAGCTTTATTGAATGGTGTAACACTTAAATCTGATTTTAAGTTTTATTATAAACAACCAAATAACTGGTTTTGGAATAAGCAAAAACTGATTGCTAACCTCAAGTTTCAATTAAAATATCATACTTTAAGCCGCCATTATTTATTGTCACGTAGCGATACCAATGAGCATTGGAACTTTGGTAACCTACCCGCAGCGTTACGTAAAATGGGAGAGATTCGTAACTATGAGTTGCCTCGTTTTCCTGAAAAAAATAAGGGTGATGATAGTTATATTTCTGCTATTTCTAGTTTGGAATCATCGACATTAAACTTGCCATTACGCATACAGTCTTTTTTAAGTGATAAATATAATTTGGTTAGTGGGGAGGCTCGGTGGCGATTACCTTAAGACCATTTTTAATTCAGGCTATCCCTATTGGTGTTGTTGTCAGCCTTTTAGCTGTTTCTTTGGTGTTACTCAGTTTAGCGACAAATAACCCGCATCAAACACAAGAAATTAATGCATGGCTCGTTCCCCTTAATGGTCTTATTCTAGTCATCCTTTCAGGGTTGATTTTATACAACCTGTTGCAATTAGTTGCTAGGCTTAAATCGCACCAAGCAGGTTCTCGATATACCGCTCGTTTAGTCGCTGCCTTTGCTATTTTAACCATCGTGCCTGTGCTGATTGTGTCTTTCTTTTCCGTGAATTTTCTGGGTGATCGCATTGATGCATGGTTCGATGTCAAAATAGAAGGAGCTTTGGATGACTCGCTTGAATTAGCTAAGCGTGCGCTAGATGTGCGAATGCGCCAACATCTTTTTGAGTTGGAACAGTTAGCCAAAGAAATGGTGGTGTTAGAAGATTCAAATGATAATTATGCCATTATGATGGATCGCAAAAGAGAACTGTTGGGAGCTTTTGAGATGGTATTGTTTGCTCCTGATAATAGAATAAGAATTTATAGTGGTGGTGCGACTGATACGATACTGCCACACTTTCCTAGGGATGATATTTTTCGCACGCTGTCTGCACGTGGTTATATGTACCAGCTAGAACCTGCGCCAGATGAGGATTTATACTCTCGTGTCGCCTTGACACTAGAGTTGGGGGTTAATCAAGGAACCTCTGTGTTAACGGCTTTATTTCCTTTTTCTGAGAATGAGCGTCGTTTAGCGGATAATGTGGTGGAGACACTTCGTCAATATCAAGCGACTAGTTATAATCGAAATCAAATAAAATATAGCTTTCGTTTAACCTTATTACTAATAATGGTGTTATCTATATTGTTTTCTATTTTGGCGGCTTTTTTGTATTCGCAAAAATTAACCGAACCTATTCGTAAATTACTTGACGGTACATTGGCGGTTGCTTCGGGTAACTTATATAAGAAACTCCCCGTTTCTGATAAAGATGATTTTAGTTTGTTGGCACGTTCTTTTAATGCTATGACGTCACGCTTAGCGGAAGCGCGCAAAGAAAGTGAGTCTAGCCAGCAGCAAGTACAGCAGCAACGAGATTACCTAAATATTGTTTTGGATCATATCAACTCTGGTGTTATGACGATTGATGAGGATGGCATCATTCATCGTACCAATGCGGCGCTAGAGCAAGTGTTGCAAGCACCACTTAATAAATATACGGGGAAGACATTTGAGCAAGCTTGTCGTGAGCAGAGTAATCTAGTACCACTTTATGAGGTTGTTAAGCTACACCTGCAAAACAATGAAAAAGAATGGCAGTTTGAACTGAGCCTCTCCCTTAAGAGCGGTCAGCAAGCACTGGTGTGTCGTGGCGCAAAGTTGCCTGCATTAATTGATGGCTCGCAAGGGCATGTGGTGGTGCTTGATGATATTACCGAGGTAATTCAAGCTGAACATGAGGCGGCATGGAGTGAGGTCGCGCGTCGCCTTGCACATGAAATAAAAAATCCTTTAACACCCATCCAACTTTCTGCAGAACGACTACAATTTAAGTTATTGCCTGAGTTGTCGGAAGATTCTGCTAACCTGCTTAAACGTATGAGTAAAACCATTATTCATCAAGTTGATAATATGAAAACAATGGTGGATGCTTTTAGTCAATATGCACGTGATCCTGCGCTTAAACTTCAGAGTACGAATATCAATACGCTCGTTCAAGAAGTTGCAGAGCTATACCGTGAAAATAGCCTACAAGTCGATATTGTACTAACGTTAGCAGAGATACCCAATTTATTGGTAGATGAAAACCGTATTCGCCAGATGTTAGTTAATCTATTAAAAAATGCTTTAGAAGCAATGAGTGATGAACAGCAGGTGAAAAAAATTGTATTATCAACATCATACAATAGAGATGAGAGCAGCGTCTGTCAGGATCATGTGATAATAGAAATTATTGATAATGGGAGTGGTATTGAGGAAGCTATTTTAGCTAATTTATTCACACCTTATGTTAGCAATAAGCAGGCAGGCACAGGTTTAGGCTTATCGATTGTGAAAAAAATAGCAGAAGAGCATTCGGGCAAAGTATTTGCGAGTAATAATGCAGGCAATGGCGCGACGATGACGGTTTGCCTGCCTAAAAGTGACATTTAAATTTTATTTGGAGAAATCACATGGCTGAAAAACAATGTATTTTAGTTGTTGATGATGAGCCTGATATTCGTGAGTTAGTGGGCGAAATATTAGAGGATGAAGGCTATCAAGTGGTGACCGCAGAAAGTGCAGAACAAGCACGCGAGATGCGCCGCCTGCGTCGTCCTGATTTGGTACTGCTGGATATTTGGATGCCAGGCGATGATGGTATTTCTCTGCTGAAAAGTTGGCAAGAAAATGAGGGGCTGTTTTGCCCCGTTATTATGATGTCGGGGCATGGCACGATTGAAACAGCGGTTGAAGCTACGCGCTTAGGCGCTTATGACTATATTGAAAAGCCATTATCAATGGCAAAAATGTTGCTTACCATTGAAAATGCCTTACGTTCAGGTGAGCTGGAGCAAGAAAATAAAAGCCTAAAGAAGCAACTGAAAATTCCGCCTGAGCCAATTGGTTCTAGCGAAAAAATGATACATCTACGTGAGCAAGCCCAGCGTGTTGCCAATCATGGTTCTGTGGTTTTACTGTATGGAGAGGCTGGGGTTGGTAAAGAAATATTTGTCCATTACATTCATCAACAAAGTGAGCGTGCATCTCGTCCTTTAATTAAAAGCGTCATATCGTCTTTTCCTAAAAACCAAACTGAAACACAGTTAGCGACGACACTTTTTGGTTCCATTGATGGTGATCAAACACAATATGGCTTGTTTGATGAGGCGCAAGGCGGTTGTTTATATCTGGCAGAAATAGACGCTTTGAGTGAGCCATTACAATTATTGTTACTTGGCGTATTGCGTGATCGTTCTTATATGCGAGTGGATAGTTTTGAACGTATAGAACTCGATTTAATCCTGATTACTTCTGCACAGCACGATTTACGTGATGATATTGAAGCGGGGAATTTTAATGAAGCCTTATATAATCATTTAAATGTTGTGCCTCTTTATATTCCTGCATTAAGAGAGCATGCTGAAGATGTTCCTGAGTTACTCAACTATTATGTTGATCAGCAAACCATAAAAGATGGCTTGCCCTATCGGCATTTCTCCGTCGCAGCACAAAATTTTCTACGTAATTATCGGTGGTTAGGGAATGTGCGTGAGTTACGCAACCTTGTGCAGCGTTTACTCATTTTGGGCACAGATACTGAGATTGACCTAGAGGAAGTCGAGGAAACTTTGGGGGCTAATATTCCTATTTTTGAACAAGGTGTGGATAAAGCCTTACCAGGTAGCTTGTATGATTTACCCTTGCGCCAAGCTCGTGAGCAATTTGAGCATGATTATTTGAGCTATCAGCTCACTCAATGTGGAGGCAATGTTAGTAAGCTGGCAGATCGTGTGAAAATGGAGCGTACTCATCTTTATCGGAAAATGCGCTCTTTAGGTATTGATCCAAAGCAATTCAATAAGTAACGATTAAGTATGAATAAGGTTAAGCAACAAAAGTGGGACGATTGTTATAAAAATGCGGATATAGCAACCGCAGCGGCTGCTACCATCTTAAAAAATAATGCTCACCTATTGCCATCGACAGCTCATGCTTTAGATGTTGCTTGTGGGCGAGCTGGCAATGCCCAGTTTTTAGCAAACAAAGGTTTTACAGTTGATGCTTTCGATTTCTCGCCCAATGTCATCGCCGCATTAAAGCATTTTGTGCCCGACTCGATAAACCCTCAGCTTTGGAATAGTGAAAGTGATACTTTGCGACAAGCACATTATGATGTGATTGTGGTGAGCTATTTTTTACAGCGGGATTTATTTCCCGCATTGATAGCTGCTCTTAAAGAGGGCGGATTGTTATTTTATCAAACATGGTCACAACAATGTGTTGATTCATCAGGTCCAAGTAATCCAGATTTTCGTTTGCAGAGAGGCGAGCTATTATCTTTATGCACTGATTTGCGTATTGTGTATTATCGCGAGGAAGGAAAGCTTGGTGATATTAGGCTTGGGTCACGTAATGACGCTTATTTGATAGCAGAAAAATGCTGAGTCATCAGGTTTCAGAGAGTAATCGTCTTGTCATATTAGTCGCTTGCGAAGCGTAGCCACCACCGAATAGGTTGTAATGGTTTAAAGTATGATAAAGATTGTATAAAGTTTTACGCACGCTATAGCCATCATCTAGTGGAAAGCAATCATTATAGCGTGAATAAAACGCTGGGCTGAAACCACCAAATAATTCCGTCATCGCAATATCTGTTTCTCTATCGCCATAATATACCGCAGGATCAAAAATAACAGGCTTGCCATCTTGATCATGGGCATGATTACCGCTCCATAAATCACCGTGCAATAATGATGGTATGGGCCGATAATTACTAAAAAACACCTCTATTTTTTCTACCAATTTTAAGCCATCTTCATAAGCAGCTTTAGGGTAGGCATTTTTTAATGCCAACTGTAATTGTGGTAATAAACGTTGTTGCTGCCAAAACTGCACCCATGAGTCCGTTTGTTGATTGTATTGTGGGGTTACGCCAATGGTATTGTCTCTGAACCAGCCAAATTTTGTTGCTTTATAACGATGCATTTTTGCTAGTTTTTCAGCTGTTTTAGTATTCCCCGCACTTGCGGACAAGCTAATATACTCAATGACTAAGTAAGATGTCTCGGTGGTTTTTCCATAACAAATAACACTAGGCACGCGGATACTTTTACTCTTGCTTATTTCCTGTAAACCTTGTGCCTCTGCAATAAACATATCCAGTAAATGTGGGGAATTTTCTTTGATCAGCCAACGGTTTCCTTGGCTATCCGTCACCTTTGATACCTGATTTATACAGCCGCCGCCAATAGGTTCAATGTGTTTGAATTGGATATGGCTATTGATTGCCGCAGTAATATTTTCAGCAATAGTTACCAAGTGCTGATTAGTGCTTATTGCTAGCTCTCCGTTCATCTATTTATCCTATTCCTTATTTAGGTTTATGCTTTAATAAGGAAGCTACATGAAATAACAGTAGCCATTGTTGATTAAATATACCCCCTCTACTAGAAGCACTACTATGAATAATAACAGAAATAATTTAGGTTTTACTTTAATCGAAGTTATTGTAACGATAAGCGTTTTAGGTATTTTATTGAGTATAGCTGTGCCATCTTTTTCTAAGATGATAGAACGGAACCGTGTGTCGACAGGTACAAATGAGTTTATAAGTGCTTTGATGTTGACAAGGAGCGAAGCAGTAACGCGTAGCCTCCCGATGAGTCTATGTGTTAGTAGCAATGGCACAACATGTAACGCTGCTCTGGATGATTACTCTAAAGGATGGTTGATTTTTTCTGATTGCGATAAAGATGGGGCGGTTACTACAACGGTTACAACGTGTGATTTTGATGGTGATGGGACGAATGATAAAGACATCATTTTAAAAGTTCACAATGGCTTTGAAAAACTACTTATTGTAGGCAGCACAACCTCTGCAAAAGATAAATTCACTTATGAATTTTCTGGTCGTCCATCAGGTAATAATGTGAATTTTAAAATAGGGATCGATGCCTCTTCTCTGCAGAAAAAGCTAACCGTTGCGATTACAGGCAGGGTTAAGCTTTGCACCAAAGGGGAGACAGGCTGTACTTTTTAATGCTAGGAGTACCAAATGTCAACAGATCCTAAACCTCATAAGTTATATGATTTAACTTTAATAAATAATGAGATACGGTATCGTGGGATTATTAGGCGCTTTCATTGTCTTTTAATGCTACCTTATAAAAATGCCAAGAGACCTCTCCATATTTCCACTAAATAGCGTATTGTATCCAGAGGGAACCTTATTGCTACAAATATTTGAACCACGTTATTTATCGATGGTTAGTGACTGTTTGTGCAATGATAAGCCCTTTGTTGTGACACTCATTGAGGAAGGTGAGGAGTCTGGTGTTGCAGCAAGCTTTCGTGAAATAGGTACGCTAGCAAGCATAAATGATTTTAATCAAAATAATAAAGGCTTATTGGAGATTAGTTGTCAGGGAAAAAGTTTGGTTCATATCGTGAATCATCAGGTCTGCAAGGATGAGTTGATTGTTGGTCAGATAGAAGAACTTCCTATTTTCCAAGAAATGAAGTTGCCGCCTGAGTATCCAATATTTCTTAACTTCTTTAAGAATATTGTTAACAGAGAAGGAATGGCAAAATATCAAGATAGCCTAAAAGAAGATTGGGATAATCCTGAATGGTTAAGCAGTAGACTTAGCGAAATACTCCCATTGTCACAGTCTCAGCACTATGAATTACTGATTGCGGAGCCATTGGAGCGTTTTTGTATGCTGAAGCAAATTATGCTTAATAAAGGTTGGTTTTAGTCTTTTTAGAAGACAAAAAAAAGACACAAACGCTTAAGCTCGTCTGTGTCTTCAAAACTGTCAATAATTGGACTGATCAGAGGCTCTGTAAAGAGATTCTGTTAATTTGAGCTATTGCTACGCTTATTGTAAATGCCAAATAATAAAGTGCCGATGAATATACCTAGCACAACAGGAATGCCCGTCATTTTCCCCTCGCCGAGCATTGTTAATGCGGTGCCAGGGCAGGATGCAGTTAGCGCCCAGCCGATTCCAAATATCAAAGAACCAACGACTAGATGTGGTGTAATCTTTGCTGCTATATGTGATATTTCATCTTGCATCACCAATGTTTTAGCTTCCATACGCGCTAGCATCCACATGCCTGTAGCGCCTGTAAATACCGCCATACCTAAAACGATAGGTAATTGAAAATCTTGGAATAAAAACATTTTTGCTTGAATATCAAATGTAGTTGCTCCAATACTAACCAATAAAAAGCCAAATACACCACCTAATATTACCGATGCCAGTTTAAGTACAGCACTCGAATTGCTGATTCCTGTACTTTCTACTTTTTCTTGGCTTACACTTTCTATACTACTTATATCATTGCCCATAATGATGCCCTTACTTGGTGTCCCCGATCTAAAACTTTATTTATGTCACTCATTAGCCCCCTAAGAATGACAAACTCTATTTATGCGCGTATTTAAGCGATAAATCTAAATAACAACTGTGCAGTAATGGTCGCACTAGCGAAAAATATTGCACCAGCTAACAAACTTGCTTTATTTAAGACTGCTCCACCTGCGAGTACATGTCCTGTGGTGCAACCTCCTGCTAGACGTGCGCCAAAGCCTAATAATATACCGCCAAGACTTAAAACTAAGACTTTTAGTACATCATTTTCTGGTAAAACAGCTTCATACATTCCCATATCAAACGATATAGAGAAGCTTTGTTGGACAAGTAACGTATGTGCTAGACCACCTAACGGTAAGCCAAGGATAAAAAATAACTTCAATGGATCTAATTTGCCCATTCCCATTATATTTTTACCCATTTTATTTACAGCACAGGCATAACCTGTTGACGAGCCAGCGCCTTTACCTAAAATAATAAAATGTAGGACGACAAACCATCCCACCAAAAAGCCACCTAACCATGCGGCTATTACGTAATTATCCACAACAACTTCCCCGATAAATATTATATGTAAGACTTGCCCCAGCCTCTTTTCTTAATGTCATCATGTAGTCATTATTAATTTAAATTATGTCTATATGTTGAACTTATGATGTTAAATTTAGCATAAGGTTATTTTTTAGTACATATAAAATTTGATTATTTGTAATCAATTAATTTTATCTATCCATTTTGTCTTGATGCTCTATCCCTATATTTTCGTTAATATATTAATAAAATCTTATTAAGCATACACTTATATAGATGATTAAATAATAAGCATGGATAATTATCGATCATTAATTAAATTTATTGGCTAGACATTAAAACCACTATTTATTAAGGGTAATGATGATGTGGGTGAATTAAATAGGAACAGCTCTATCCTTTAGTAATATTTTCACGCGATAATACGGCACTAATTTAATAACGATAAAAACAACTTTATGAAGACAATAACCCAACGTATCGCAAGTGAGTTAAAGGTTAAAGAACAGCAAGTTACTGCATCTATTCAGTTGCTTGATGATGGTGCTACTGTGCCATTTATTTCACGTTATCGTAAAGAGGTAACAGGTGGTCTGGATGATACACAGCTGCGTCTATTGCATGAGCGCCTATCTTACTTGCGTGAGCTGGACACTCGCCGCTTAGCCATTGTTAAGGCGATTGATGAGCAGGGGAAGTTAAGCCCTGAGCTGTCTTTACTTATTAATGAGGCAGATACCAAGACGCGGCTTGAAGATCTATATCGTCCTTTTAAACAGAAGCGCCGTACCAAAGGACAAATTGCAATTGAAGCAGGGATTGAGCCTTTAGCGGATAGACTGCTTGAAAACCCTGCGCTTGAGCCTGAAATTCAAGCAAAGTCATACCTTAATACAGATGAAATATTCAAAGATGCTTTTACTGAAGTCAAAGGGGTACTTGATGGTGCTAAGTTCATTTTGATGGAAAGGTTTGCCGATGATGCAGGTCTAACAGAAAAACTGCGTCGTTATATGTTGTCTCGTAGTGAGCTGTATTCTAGTTTGGTGAAGGGGAAAGAAGTAGAGGGCGCAAAGTATCGCGACTACTTTGATAACAAGGATGCCTTTAGCAAGATTCCTTCGCATCGTGCATTGGCGATGTTTCGTGGGCGTAATGAAGGCTTTTTACAGCTTAAACTCGATGTGGAGCATGATGAGGGCACATTACACCCCGCTGAAGTCACTATCGCTCAGCATATTGGTTTTGCTAAGACCGATAAAGCGGCAGACACATGGTTGGCAGATGTCGTTCGTTGGACATGGCGAATTAAATTACATCTGCGCTTAGAAACAGAATTATTAAGCAGTTTACGCCAAGAGGCAGAAGTAGAGGCCATTAAGGTCTTTGGTAAAAATATCAAAGATCTTCTGTTAGCCGCTCCCGCAGGGCAGCGCACCACTATAGGACTTGATCCTGGCTTGCGTACAGGGGTGAAACTTGCGGTGATTGATAGCACAGGGCAATATTTGGATTCAATCGCTATTTATCCACACGCACCGCGTAATCAATGGGATCAATCCATCGATATTTTAGCCAAGCTAGCAGAAAAATATAAAGTTGAGTTGTTAGCGGTTGGTAATGGCACGGCTTCTCGTGAAACCGATAAGCTCTGTGCTGACCTCATCAAGCGTCACCCAGAATTGAAATTACAAAAAATTATGGTGAGTGAAGCGGGGGCATCGGTTTATTCCGCCTCCGAAACGGCTGCCAAAGAATTTCCTGATTTGGATGTAACTATTCGTGGCGCAATTTCTATTGCTCGACGTTTGCAAGACCCACTTGCAGAACTGGTTAAAATAGAAGCGAAAGCGATTGGCGTAGGGCAGTATCAACATGACGTGAATCAGATACAACTTGCGAAGAGCCTCGATATGGTGGTGGAAGATTGTGTGAATAGTGTCGGTGTTGAGGTGAATACGGCATCTGCCGCCTTACTGCGCCGTGTTGCAGGTTTAAATCAAACCATCGCAGATAATATTGTCACTCTTCGCAATGAAAAAGGGCGTTTCACAAATCGTAAACAACTTAAAGATGTGCCACGTTTAGGGGCGAAGGCCTTTGAGCAAGCTGCTGCTTTCTTGCGTATTCATCAAGGTGATAATCCCTTGGATGCCTCTGCTGTCCACCCTGAGTCTTACAAGGTGGTTAAAAAAATAGTTGCAGCGAATGATGGTGATATTAAAAAGTTAATTGCTAATAGCACTGTATTGAAGCAACTCAACCCTGCTGACTATATTGATGACAAGTTTGGGCTGCCAACCGTTATTGATATTATTAGCGAACTAGATAAGCCTGGGCGAGACCCGCGTCCTGCGTTTAAAACAGCCAGCTTTAAAGAAGGGGTAGAAAAAATATCTGACCTTAAAGAAAGCATGATTTTAGAAGGTACAGTGACAAATGTGACTAACTTTGGTGCATTTGTAGATGTAGGCGTACACCAAGATGGTTTGGTGCATATATCTGCATTGGCTAATCGCTTTGTGAAAGA
>DQSN01000246.1 GCA_015663245.1 Leucothrix mucor | reverse complement strand
TTTATTAAAAGCACCGATCAATACCACTTTACTGGTAGATATTGTTCTGGTGATTCTATTACCTACCTTGTTTTTGAGTTTTACGCAGTGGCTGGGATTTTTCTCTCCTGCAATATTACCCACAACCTTCACTTCTATGTATCAAGGTGCGGTAAGAAATAATACCGCAATAGGCTTGGTACTTGCACCTTGGATTTCCCCTGAGCATGGTCTCACCATTATGGCGGTGCTTATTTTAATTATGGTTCCTTTCAATAATATTGTTAGCGTGATGGTGTTAAACCATTATGGGGAGGTTTCAGTAAAAAATAAAGGGACGTGGTGGAAAGGTGTTGTTTACAACCCTTTGATTATTGCTTGTATGGCTGGCTTAGTTTTAAATCTAATGGGTGTGATTTTGCCACGTTCTTTAATTGATACCGCTGATTTTTTAGGTAAAAGTGCATTGCCATTAGTGTTGTTAGCCGTGGGTGCAGGTTTAAAATTAGGGAGCGCATTTCAAAATAAAGTGGCGATTGCTTTGTCGAGTGTGGTGAAGCTTATGTTATTACCTGTGCTTATTTGGACAGCATGTGTCTTGCTTGAAGTGAGTGCAGATACTGCCAAAATGGCAATTCTTTTAGGAGCGTTACCAACGGCAACATCGGGATATATTCTGGCAAAGCAGATGGGTGGAGATGCAGATGTAATGGCACAAATCATTAGCTTTCAAACAATATTGGCAGCTTTTACGTTGCCAATATTCATTGCTATTACACAATCACTCTAAAATAACTATAACTTGGCTAATAGCTGATTAGCTTCGTCTTGCTGGTCTGCATTGCCTTCTTGCAATACTTCATGCAACATCTCATAAGCCGATTGATTATCTTCTGCTTCCATATAAGCGCGAGCTACATCGAGCTTAATACTGACTTCTAGTGGTGCTTCTACTGGAACTTCATTGTTCTCAGTCGCTAGGTAATCATCATTTCGATCTTCGGTAGACATCTTTGGTGTCGTAAAATCATAATCATCAATTTCATCAAGGTTGAGGTCTGAATGCTTTTTGCCGCCAAAGAAACGCTTAAATAACAAGCCAAGTCCAACAAAAATAGCCAATAAAGGTAATAGCCATGTTAGCTTGCTTATATTAAAGCCTGATGATTGCTTTTCTTCTGGACTAACAATATTTCCATTTAGATCAGTTGCGGGAGCCTGAGCCATTTCACTCATTGGATCAACTGCATTTTCTTGTGGTGTTTGCTCTGTATTATCAGCAGCTATTTGATTTTGATATTGTTGTTCTTGCACTTCATTTAGACGGCGCTCTAAAGAAATTGTTGTGCGGTTATTTTCCGCAAGCTCACTTTTACTTTCAACAAGTTGTTGCTGCAAAGCTTCATTCTTATTTATAAGTCTTTGTTCGCTTAAAGGCGTTTCTCCTGAAGGTGTATTGGTAGCCTCTCCTTCAGCTTCTTTTAAGGCTTGAATCTTGCCTTCTAATATTTGTAAGTCTTGATCTCTTTTTTCTTTCTCTGCTTCTAAACGTGCCACAAGAGTTTGTAATTTAGTGTTTTCTTCTGAGAGTTCTTCTACCTGTTTTGATTGTACAGAATGCTTTAATTTAAGATCATCTAGAGCAACTTTATTACCTGTATTAATAAAGGTTGGGGGTGTTAAATTACCTGTTTTCCCCTTTTGATAAAAACGATTATGTTTGACTAATAAAGCAGCGGCATTTTCCTCTGGAATAGCTGCAATCATATCCTCTGTCGGTAAAGATAACTTTCTATTACGCAGCATAAAATTGATATTCCCACCCTTAAATGCAGTGGGGTTCGCTGATAATATAGCTATCATTATCTGTGCTTTGGAAAGCTTCGAGTTGGGGTAGTTCCGATCAACAACTTTATTAAGCGTTCCCTTGGCAATGGCAGTTTTGGCTATTGGGTCGGCGATAGCAGTCGTTGACGATGCGACTAACAGCGCAAAGCTTGCCGATAAAAATAGGGAGGGAAGTGTTTTAGTAAATAATGTAGGAACTGTTGCTTTTTTCATAATTAATAGCGGCTGTAATAACTTTGCTTGGGATAAGGTTTTCTATAAATATTAAGCAACCCATATCTTTATAAATTGAGTTGTTTATATTTATAAAATCAATCCTTTAGAGGGTTGATAAAATCAGTTTACCATTCATTGGCTATACTCTGTACTTTTTTCCAATCAGCGGATAGTACCTTGTTGTTTTTTAATAAACTATCAGACATTTTATCCAATGCTGATTTGTTTTTGGAATGATAATAAATACTTAATAATTCTTGTTCTACTAGAGTAGTTTGTTGTGAATTGTTGTGGGCAAGTGTTATTTCTAATTCTAGTATTTTTTGCGCATGATCAATATCACCATATGCAACACAATAGCGGACTCTATCAATGGTGTTATCATAATTATCACTAAGGAAGTTATCAAGTGCAGCAATATCATCGGCACTACTATCGCTTTCTGTAGATTTGTTACAGTTATCACTCGATAAGACAGAACCTGGATAAGGTACACAGGCAATCATTGCATCAGAGTTTTCATCAAGCCATTGCTTGAAGTAAGATCGAATATTACTTTCTAAAAGCGGGCTAGCGAGATTAAATAACTTCTCCTTTAGCGGGCGACCTTTTGCCTGTAATGTGATGAAAACATCTTGCAGAGCACCTGATAAATAGGGTTGTAGATGTGGATCCATCGCTAGCATAATACGTTGAGTATGTAGTTTTATATTTTGAGGGTTAGCGATGATATTAAGCGTCAGTTGCCGCCAAGCCCCTAATGGGTCATCCATTTTTTGCTTATCAAACACATTATTATTTGAGTCTAAGAAAGGTAGTGTCACATTAATTTCCTGCAAAAGAGTCTTGGATTGATATGACCTACTTCCATGTATTTATATCAATCAGGTAGCCTTTAAGGTACGACTAAAAATCACAGATTGATCTGAACCAAGATATAAACGGATTCAATACGTAAGTTATAGTCAGTAGACCCATTATACCCAAGAGCGACTAGGGGTATATAAAATTCTTTAAAAACCCATCAAAAAGCACCTTAACTTGTCAATAAAACAAATAGATAGCTAGTTTATTATTGTAATTCTTATCATTTCTATTTTTAGGTAAAGTGATAAGAGGTGTCGCTAGCTATCGGATTTATTTGACACTTTATAAAAATAAGTATTGTGTATGAATGGTATAAAAACATATAATATAAGAATATTATTCTATACTAAAATAGGAAGCCCTATGAAAATACATTTTCTAGCAGTACTTACAGCACCACTTTTCCTTATCACATCTAACCTATATGCCTGTGATGATAAGCCTTGCGAGACTGCCTATATAGCATCTACTCAGCAGTATATCTCAAATACAGAACGTCATGCAGAAGCTGTGCGTAGTGAGCGTTTAGAATACTTATCAAACTTTGAACGTCAGTTTGAGGCAGCACTTAAAGAGCGCAGAGCACATGCACGTAACAGAGAAAGAAGAGATTATGCACTTTATAATCATTTTCACCGTACAACACCCGCTAAAACTGAGCGGGTATCATTTACAATGACACCTAAGAAAATGATAAAGAAAAATAAGCCAACCATGATTTAGTCTCTGATTAACTTATCAAACACAAGGATGTGTTCTTCACCACCCCTAATCTTTAATCTAAAGTGTTCTTTGTAGCTGTTTCGCAATACGATTACGTAATTTACTAGGAACCGCTTGATTTATCATCAATGCAAATGGCTTCCACTCATTATCTTTCACCAAATATCCTGCTAAAGTACTCACTCCTCTTAATGTACCCGACTTAGCATAGACACCCTTTTCTTTCTTCGGTAACAAGTGCTTCCAGCGTTTAAAGCTATTTAATAAATCAATAAGCTGAGTTGGTTTAAGATGATTTTTGCGTGATAAGCCTGCGCCTTCTTGAAGATTAAACTTCTTCCAGTGGAATTTTTTCTGTAGCGTGCTATTCATATAACGCTTCACTAACTGTGCATTCGCAGGTTGTTTATAAGTATCAGCCGCTAGCGTCAAAGCGAGTTGATTAGCAATAAAATTAGTTGAGTATTTCAACATGGGTTTGATCATTTCGGCCAAAGTACGACTATTGTGATGCTGATAAATAGGCTTTAGCTGTGGAGAGATAAGCCCAGAGAGAATAGATTTATTAACAGATACTCCCTCTTGACGTAAAAAAGCTGCTAGTAATTCAGCAAAATACTTTTCAGCATTATGAGGATCTCTGCCTGTATTAACGCGTAAAGTGCCATGTTTAAAGCGCTTTTTCATACTAATGGCAAAAGGTGTTAATGGTGTTTGGGCTTCCGCTGAAATAACCTTGCCATTGCGTTTTTTGATATTAACAGTATTGAAGTTAGTAGCCAGTGCCGACGGCACGGCATCGTATGGGTTATTACTTCTACCTGTTCCCGAGAGGACTAAACCATCTTCAAATAAAGAATTATCTAAAGCAATATGATGAACCTGAGTGATGCCTTTTTGTGCCAGTTTTTGAGCAATAGTTGCTAACTCTTCAGAGACTAAATAAGGGTCGCCACTACCTTTAACCCACAAGGTCTTTTCTTTGTGATCAAAAAAGAAATCAGTACGAAAACGGTAATTTTCACCCCAATGGTTTAAAGCTAACCACGCTGTTGCCAGTTTAGTTGTTGATGCTGGTACGAAAGATTTATTCGCTCGTGTTGATTTTAAGGTGTTTCCATTTCCATCTGTCACTAACAAACCTGCATTATGTAAATGAGAAAAGCGTGTAAGCGCACTCTCTGCAAACGTTGAAGTGGATATATTGAGAGATAAGAAGAGTGTTGTTATTAGTATTATTTTTTTCATGCAGTCATTCTTACATAAATTACAAGAAAATATCAAAATATACGATGAGAGAGTGGGCTGTTACACACACTCTCTCTTGAAGTAGTATTAACAGCCTATTTTTGTTTTTACGCCATTAACCTTGTCATAACAATGATCAGCACCCGAGCCACCATTAAATCGATCATTCCCCTGACTGCCAAATAACCAATCACGCCCACCGTGCCCTTCCATCACATCGTCACCAAAGCCACCATAGATTCTGTCATTGCCCGAATTACCAGCAATATAATCATTATCGGGACCACCGTGGAGGTAATCATCACCTTGTTGCCCTTTGATAGTATCTCTGCCATTACCGCCATAAATTCTATCGTGTCCACTGCCGCCTTCTAAGTAATCATTATGTGAACCGCCTTGGATAAGGTCATTTCCTTGGTTGCCTTGTATTTTGTCGTTGCCTTCGCTGCCGTGTAGATAGTCATTGCCTCGATTGCCAAAAATCATATCGTTACCAGGATTGCCGATAATTATATCATTACCAAGACCGCCATAAAGTATGTCGTTACCCGACCCACCTAACAAAGTATCATTGCCATTATTACCATAAATTCTATCTGCACCTGCTCCGCCACAAATGACATCATTACCACCACGCCCATAAACAAGATCATTTCCTGCACCTGCCCAGATAACATCTCGATGATGAGTGCCGTTAATAGTATCATTCGACCCTGAACCCCAAATGGTGATAGCTTGACCATTACAGTAAGTAGGCGCTCCCGCAGGGCGATAGCTTGATTGCGCCGCAGATATAGTTTGCACATTAAGCATACCGCTTATTGCAATGAGAGAAATACTGATGCTTTTTATTAGCTGTTTGTTTTTTAACAAAATAAAGCCCCTTATGATATGAAGTGAAAAAAGTATAGCTACCTAATAGGCTAAATTCATTCATTTATCAAGTGTTTGATTGTATTTTAAGCTGTTGAAATAATGGGATTTATTGTCTAGTTCTTGTTCCAAACAGAGAAGAAAAAAGTGAAAAATAGCCAAGTGATAATTATTAGCCTCACAGATAGAGGCTGCGACTTAGCGCAGCAATTATCATTACAAATTCCTGCTCAACATAAGCATAAACCCAGACCTTTTACGGCATTGGTTCAACAACTTTTTACAGCTAAACACCCTTTAATTTTCATCACCGCAACAGGGATTGCTGTCCGCTCTTTAGCCCCTGTTATTAAGAGTAAACTCAGCGACCCGCCTGTGTTAGTGATGGATGAGCAGGGAAGATTTGTTATTCCTTTATTATCAGGGCATGAAGGTGGGGCAAATGAGTGGGCGAGGGAAATAAGTGAGTTGTTAGATGCTCAATTGGTAGTGACAACAGCCGCTAATTATCAAAAACCAGTTTATGTTTTAGGTATGGGCTGTGATAAAGGCTGTCCCGAATCCTATTTACAGGCATTAATTGACGAGCATATTAGTGATGACACACTACAGCGTGTGACGGCAATTAGCAGTATTGATTTAAAGCAAAATGAAGAGGCATTAGTAGCTCTAGCAAAGCGGTTAAACCTACCCTTTATTTGCTACCCTGCAACAACGTTGAATAAGGTGGTAGATCAATTGAGTTATAAGTCGGATATTGTTTATCGTGAGGTGGGTTGCTACGGAGTGGCAGAAGCGGCTGCTTTAATCCACGCGAGCTATTTAACAAATCAAAAATCTGAATTAGCGTTAATCAAACATAAAAATAAACGCGCCACAGTTGCGCTTGCACGGAGCTACCAATGCTCCTAGTTAAGGAGCTCTAAAGAAATTAAGTTACCCTCTTAGTTGTCCTTTTACTCCTGGTTAAATCATCTCAATCGTTGCGTAGAATAACTATGCGCCACTTGAGATAATCCAATCAGAAATTGCTATGCTCCTTGGGTGCAAAATGTCTGCCCAATAGGGTAACTTAATTTCTTTAAAGCCCCTAAGAACCACTAGATTTATTTAAAAGTCCCAAAGTGTGACTTATAGTACCCATATTGGGTCTTATAAGAAACTATCAGGTTATGCCACATGCTGTACACTCCAACTATTGCAGGTGTGCTATTTATCAAAACACAGCAAAAAGTTATGGGGATTTTATTCAGAAAACCTGAGTCGACTTTCTACCACAATCACAAATCGTTGCTTTGGCGAGTATGGGTAAAGGTATAATCAAGCAAGAGTTAGAAAAAATGACCTCTGCGAGCCTATTAACATTGACGCATATTGGTAATCAAAATTACTATCAAGCTAATTCAAACAGCCCTATTTATAAAGAATTAATAGCCATTAGCCGAAAAACGTTCAATAGGGCTGGAAACTGCAAAGTGGCGAGTACTCGATCAATATCATAAACGACGCAATATTGCAGAATATGAAGGGTATTTAGAGGTAGCACCTCAGTTACTAAAAGAATTGATTGAAAGTAGCCAATA
The DNA here is from genome assembly GCA_015663245.1 of Leucothrix mucor. Classification (GTDB taxonomy): domain Bacteria; phylum Pseudomonadota; class Gammaproteobacteria; order Thiotrichales; family Thiotrichaceae; genus JAGLBW01. The sequence goes on along the minus strand of DQSN01000246.1, from coordinate 20,422 downwards.
GCTACTTCAACAGCTTGAAGCGTTGGGAAGTACCAAGAGCAAGCAATGAGCAGAAATGGCTATTTATTTCTAGGGTTTAAACAATGCATTTACTAGCAGCAAAACCAGGTGGCTTTAGCGATGAAGAAGGCATTATTGATCTGCAACAAACCGCCGCAGATATTGTTATTTTATCAACTCAAGATAGCTCTTTAGCCTTATTATCTCAGATTATTAATGAGTTACCTGAAAGCTACCCTTCTGTTCGTCTTGCGAATTTAGTGCATTTAAACAAACCTGCTGCTTTTGATTTATATGCCGATAGTGTGTTGGAGTCTGCTCAACTCATTATAGTGTCTCTACTGGGCGGAAAGTCTTATTGGCAATATGGCTTGGAGCAACTTGAAAGCATTTGTAAACGGCATGAAATAGCACTTATTGTGGTTTCAGGTGACGATCAAATTGATGATGAGTTGCTCGCTAGTAGTAATGTAGACCGAGCAGATTGTTTGCGTTGTTGGCATTATCTACGGCAAGCGGGAAAGCGTAATACACAGAATTTATTTGCATGGTTGGTGAGCCGATTCTTTCAGCAACAACAGCAATGGCAAGAGCCACGCAAGCTACCCACAGAGTGGATTTATCATCCTCAGATTGAAGATGCGAGCTTATCTGATTGGCAACAACAGTGGCAAGATAATCAAGCGGTGGCGGTGTTATTAATATATCGCTCGCATGTACAGTCTGGCAATACCCAAGCCTTTGACGAGTTCTTGCAGATATTGCAGCAGCAAAAATTAAACCCTCTGCCGATTGTGATTAGCTCCTTGAAACAAGCCACTAGCATGGCGCTGGTAGACTATTTATGTGAGCAATCAGGCACAGATATTATTCTCAACACTACCAGTTTTGCAGTGAATAATGCCAGTGATGAGGAAGCTGAAAATACTCCTTTGTTTCAGGCGGATGTAGTTGTTATCCAGCTCATTCTGGCGGCTAATAGTGAGGAGGATTGGCGAGAACATCCTTTGGGTTTACGTTCGCGTGATTTAGCGATGAATATTGCCCTGCCCGAAATGGATGGGCGCATTATTAGCCGTGCGATTAGTTTCAAGACTTCATTGAAGCGTGATGAGCGTAGCCAAATAGATGTGATAAGCCACAAGCTGCATCCTGAACGAGCTAAATTTTGTGCAGAACTCGCTTATCGCTGGTGTGGTTTGCGACATAAAAACAATCAGCAAAAACGTATCGCGCTTATCTTAGCGAATTATCCCACGCATGATGGACGTATTGGTAATGGAGTGGGTTTGGATACGCCCGCCTCGACCATGAATATCTTACGAGCCTTGCAACAATCGGGCTATCCTGTCGATAATCTACCCGAAAATGGCAACGCCTTAATCGAAGCTTTGCAGAGTAATATCACCAATGACCCTAGCTACTTTTCGCAACGCACTTGCCAACAAAGCATCTCACTAGAAACTTACCAGCAGTATTTTTCACAGTTGCCTGAGGAAAGTCAGCAAGCAGTTTTAGAACGCTGGGGTGAGCCACAACAAGATATTAAAGTACGCCAACAGCGCATTATGATTGCAGGTATTCGTTTGGGTGAAACCTTTGTCGGCGTACAACCTGCACGTGGTTATAACTTGGATGTGAATGCGACCTACCATGACCCTGACCTCATCCCGCCGCATAATTATCTGGCATTTTATTTTTGGTTACGCCATGAGTATCAGGTAGATGCGATCGCGCATATCGGTAAGCACGGTAATATGGAGTGGTTACCAGGTAAAAGTGTAGCACTCTCCAATCAGTGTTGGCCTGAAATTGCTTTGGGACCAATGCCACACTTGTACCCTTTTATTGTTAATGATCCTGGTGAGGGTGCTCAGGCAAAACGCCGCTCTCAAGCAGTAATTATTGATCATTTAATGCCAGCAATGACACGCGCTGAAACCTATGGAGAGTTAGCTGAGTTGGAGCAGTTGGTAGATGAATATTATCAAGCGATGGGCTTGGATAATCAGCGTGAAAATCATCTGCGTGAGAAAGTATTAGCAGCTCTGGAAAGTAGTAAGCTAGATCAAGAATTATCGGGTCAACTGGGCAATGATGATGAAAAACTCAATGAGTTAGATACTTATTTATGCGAGCTAAAAGAAAGCCAGATACGTGATGGCTTGCATACTATGGGGCAGTCACCACAGGGTGAGCAACGCATAGATACCTTGGTCGCTTTATTAAGATTATCACGTGGTAATCGTGCTGAGGATAAAGGTATTCTCGATGCTTTAGCAGAAGATTTGGCTCTGGAAAACTTTGATTCTGCGATTATTAGTGCCGATATTTGGATGGATGAAAAGCCAGAACTTCTACAGTCAATCAGCGATAACCCTTGGCGTAATCAGGCTGATACTCGTGAGCGTTTAGAGTTGTTGGCAAAAAAGATGGTAATTGAAGGTCAAGCCTATGGTCAATCATCAGCGGCAGTTTTGACTCATTTACAGCAGAAAATAGCCCCTAGCTTAGATGGCAGTGGTGACAATGAAATCCAGCAATTTATGCGTGCTTTAGCGGGGAAATTTGTACCCGCAGGGCCAAGTGGCGCACCCACTCGCGGACGTTTGGATGTATTACCTACAGGGCGTAATTTTTATTCACTGGATACCCGTTCTATTCCTACGCGCACTGCTTATGAGTTGGGACAAAAATCTGCCGAACAACTCATTATGAAACACTTACAAGAACATGGCGAATATCCTAAAACACTGGGTCTTTCAGTATGGGGAACTTCCACCATGCGTACAGGTGGTGATGATATTGCACAAGCTTTTGCGTTGATGGGAGTGGAGCCTGTTTGGGAACCACATAGTGGACGAGTAATTGATTTTAATGTACTCCCTGCGCTACAGATAAATCGTCCCCGCGTGGATGTAACTTTGCGTATCTCAGGTTTTTTTCGTGATGCCTTTCCTAATGTCATTCGTTTATTTGATAGTGCGGTACAAGTTATTGCTGACTTTGAAGACCCCGCAAGCCTCAATCCTTTACGTGATCAAATCAAAGTAGATATGGCATTATTACAACAAAGTGGTTTGGATAAAGATCAAGCCCGACAACAAGCGGGCTTTCGAGTATTTGGCTCCAAACCAGGTAGCTACGGTGCGGGTTTACAGGGCTTAATTGATGAGCGGTGCTGGGATGATAAAAGTGACCTAGCTACGGCTTATGTAAACTGGGGCGGCTATGCTTACGGCAAACAACAAATGGGTGACGATGCTCATGCGGTATTTGAGCATCGCTTATCACAACTTGAAGTGGTGGTACAAAATCAAGATAATCGTGAGCATGATCTGCTAGATTCTGATGATTACTACCAATTTCAAGGCGGCATGAACAATGCGATTCGTGTCTTAAGCGGCAAAGCACCCAGCGTTTATCATGGTGATCACTCCAACCCTGCATCACCCAAAATACGCACGCTTGAAGAAGAGTTAAACCGTGTGATTCGCTCGCGGGTGCTCAATCCTAAATGGATAAAAGGCATGCAACGCCACGGTTATAAAGGAGCTTTTGAAATGGCTGCAACGGTTGATTACCTATTTGCTTATGATGCCACCACCGACTTAATCAAAGATTATCAATATGAAAAAATTACAGATAGTTATCTGCTAGAAGCAAAGAATAAGGAGTTTTTACAACAAAATAATCCGCAAGCCATGAAGGAAATGGCGGAGCGTTTGTTGGAAGCCATGCAGCGTGGTTTATGGCAACAGCCAGAAAACTATAAAGGAGCCGTTGAGGATATTATTTTGGAATTGGATGAGCGAGAGGAGAAAGGGTTTAAGTCATCATCGTCTGAGTAATATAATCCAAACGGATTTTGTATTCAGTATCATCACTCGCTCGTGCAAGTAGGTATTCTTCCCCACTGATTGCTAATAAATCATAAGGCATTAAACATTCTTGATGATTTATCTCGTCAGGAGTTTTCCAAGAAATAAGAATAGTTTTTTGGCGTATAACAGCTCGTTCATATTCACTGTGTAATCCACAGGCAATGGGTTCATAAGCCCTGTTTTTATTTATGATAACCAGCCAGCCATACTAACGGGTTCTTTATTACCGCCCTTTTTTAGCCATACTACTGACCATAGTGCTACTAATGCACCAAGTATGGCGATAGCTTTTATTACCCACGAAATATCAGTATTACTCGCTCCTTTCCAGAATAAATAGGCGGCGATGAGTAGGTAGATAAAGTAGCTTAGATAATTCCAGATGTTATTGTCTCGCCATATATTTGCACTGACAAGATAAACGCCTAGCCAAGCACATACCCAACCTAGAGCAGCACCTGCTAGTATATCGCTTGGCCAATGGACACCATGCATAATGTAGCTTAGACCCACTAGGCTGGAGAGTAGAAAAATTAAGAAAGTGAGTCGTTTACTTTGAAAGTAGAAGGCGACACTACCGAGGATTGCAAAAACACCCATTGCTGATTCTGCGGGGAAACTATTGGTCATGAGCCTGTCACCAATTAGATGAAAGCTAGCAGGGTCTAAAATAGCGGGAGGGCGTAATAAAGCGACTAATGAAGTCATGCTTAGAGAGATAAGCGTGGCGATAAACCCAGCGATTAAAGCGGCGCGAAGTATGCGTGGTTTGTGCCAAAATACGAGTAGTATCAAGGTTAATGTAAAGGCTTTATTTCCTAGTGTTGCAATGAGTATCCATATTTCATCTGCAAGGGTGTTACCTGCTTTGTTGATGCTTAAAAATAATGAATGATTATTATCAAGCGCTACAATAGCGACGATGGCTAAAAATAAACTGATAACAATGTACAGGGGAAATTTTTTCAGCATATGAATTCAATCGTATTAATATATTAGAAAGTTAGAGCCTAAAGGTATTTATACTCGAAGAGTATGAAAAAAAATATGATCGTGATGGTTTATTCGTTAACTGGTTGTATCTTTTACTTATACCAAAATCAAGAAGTTTTTGCTTATTAATTAAACACTAATATAGCTTTATTAATATAATAGATGCTTTTTGAGGTGTATTTAGAGAGAGGGATGTTCAGTACAGATGAGCTTAGATATATTTACTCCTTAACTGCTCTGCTTGAGGTATACGATAGGTTTATTTTTTTATTTTTTGTGATGAATAGATATTAATTCCTAGTCCTGTTAATACCAGTACTGCGGCTAGGAGTTTCCACAAAGGCATTGCTTCAGCTAATAAAAAGCTGGAAGCTGCCATACCTGATACAGGTACTAATAATGCCCATGGGGTAACGATGGCGGCACTGTAGCGGCTAAGTAAGAAATTCCATAAGCCATAGCCAATCAATGTATTGCCGATAGTTTGCCATAAAACCACGTAGACGCTAATCATGCTTGCAGACTGGAGGCTATTGATAATTAAGGGTAAACCTTCTAAATAGAGTGACATAGCTGCGAGCACAGGGACTGCAAATAAAGAGGAATAGACTAAGAAGGCGATGATATTAATATTCCCCGCCTTTTTGACGATCATATTTGCAATTGCCCAGTTTAGCGCTGCGATTAAAACAAGCGTTAATCCTAATAGTGTTGTTTGAGCATCGACTTTACTGGCAATAACTCCAATCCCTGCAAAGCTGATAATCAGTGCTAGCCATTGAATACGAGCAACCGATTCTTTAAAAAACATCATGGCAAGCAGAATGCTAAAGAAAACCTGCATTTGTACAACTAATGATGCCAGCCCTGGTGAGATGTTGCTTTGCATGGCAAAAAATAATAAGCCGAACTGTCCAAAGCCAATAAATAAGCCATAAGCGGCTATCAAAACCCAACTTACTTTTGGTTTAGGAAAGAAAAATATCAGGGGGAAAGCGACTAATAAAAATCGCAGGCTTGCAAATAGAAAAGGTGGTAACTCTTCTAGCCCATATTTAATAAAAACAAAATTTGTTCCCCAAATAAAGGTCACAATAAAAGCTAGCAATTGATGCCTTTTTGTCATGGCTGAGTATTTTTCTTAATGTTCGTTTTCTTTTTTGTGCGGATAATATTATTAATCATTAGAGCAATAAAAATAACTCCTATACTGAGCGCAATATAAAAGCTGCTCATATTGTCACTTCGATATGATATATAGGCATAAAAAAATGAAAAAACAGCGATAATCATGCACATAGTAATGACTCCTTAGAGATACTTGATAAATTAACACGTAATCTGATAAGGAAAAAGTGACAGATGAGGGGTTAGTTTAGAGTACAGAATTTATAAATTATAGAGGGATAATGAATAGAGATAACCTGAAATAGATCCCCAAGTAAATGTTGCTACATCATAAGGAGCAGGTATTACCTATTACCTTAAATACTGTTCTAGAATAAGGCATTGATTAACATAAATTATTTATAATAATGGGAAGTGGAGTCGAACTTCTACAATGGGGAGTAATTGCATGTTGTTATTGATAATATCACTAAAGTAGTCATATTTTTTGTGGGTGTAGCGGGATAAAATAGGCGGTTTACGGTGATAGTCTCCGTCTTTTTAACCTTACGAATTTACGCTAGGTATTTTTGTAATGGCTGGATATTTTATATTTTTAGCAGAGGAGATGTTGTATTACAACATCTCCTTTACTGAGTTGAGTAAAAATAGGCTTATATCTTATGTTTAAGACAACTTGCCATGACATTGTTTGTACTTCTTACCTGAGCCACACGGGCAGGGTTCATTACGCCCTACTTTCTTTTGTTCACGTTTAAACGGCTTCATTGCCTCGGGCTTTAGCTCAACTTCTGAGCCACCTAATGGACTATCCGCATCAGCGTGTAAGAACTCCATTTCCCCTTGTTGTTGTGCAGCTTCGTAGCTTTCTTCTAGTGCTTCTACTTCTTCTGGCATGGTGATTTCTAAACGTGCAAGGTAGACGATAACATCGTGCTTAACATTAGCGAGCAAGTCGCCAAATAGTTCAAAAGCTTCACGCTTAAACTCTTGCTTAGGATTTTTCTGTGCATAGCCACGTAATGCAACGGCTTGACGTAGATAGTCAATTGCAGCTAGATGTTCTTTCCATTGCGAGTCAAGTACATGCAACATCACATCACGTTCTAAGCGACGCATGCTTTCTGAGCTGATCAAATCTTCTTTGGCTTTGAGTGAGGCGGTTAAAGCATCACCAATACGTTCAATTAGGGTGTCTTCATAAAGACTCTCATCTTCGTCTAACCATGCTTGCACATTAATATCTAAAGCTAGCTCTTCTTTGAGAGCGGCAGTTAAGCCTTCAATATCCCATTGCTCATCAAGGCTTCCTGGTGGAATATATTTGCCGACTAGGGTTTCAACGACATCTTCCGCTAATGCTTCGATGGTTTCACTAACGTCTTCTGCTTCGAGTAACTCGGAGCGTTGCTCGTAGATAACTTTACGTTGATCGTTGGCAACATCATCATATTCAAGTAAGTTTTTACGAATATCGAAGTTGTGTCCTTCTACTTTCTTCTGCGCATTTTCAATGGATTTAGAAACCATTTTTGCTTCAATCGCTTGACCTTTTTCCATGCCTAAACGCTGCATAATGGCTTTTACTTTATCAGAAGCAAAAATACGCATGAGGTTGTCTTCTAGAGACAAGAAGAAACGTGATGTACCAGGGTCGCCTTGTCGCCCTGAGCGACCACGTAGCTGGTTATCTACACGACGTGACTCATGGCGCTCTGTGCCGATGATGTGTAAACCACCTGCTTTAAGAACGGTATCGTGTCTTTTTTGCCAATCAGCTTTGATGGCATCAACGGTTTTTTGATTAGGATTCTCGCCTAGTGCGGTAATAACAGCGTCTAGTGAGCCACCGAGTACAATATCGGTACCACGACCTGCCATATTGGTTGCGATGGTGATTGCACCAGGGCGACCTGCATTTTCGATAATATGTGCTTCGCGCTCATGTTGCTTAGCATTTAAAACTTCATGTTTAATATTGGCTTTTGTGAGTAGCCCAGATAGTAACTCTGAGGTTTCAATCGAGGCAGTACCTACTAAGGTAGGTTGTTGTTTTTTTGAAGCGTATTGGATGTCTTTTACAATAGCATCGTACTTTTCGCCTTCCGACATGTAAATTAAGTCATTGCCATCTTCACGAATCATTGGCTTATTGGTTGGAATAACAACTACTTCAAGATCGTAGATGTCGCTTAACTCAAAGGCTTCTGTATCTGCTGTACCCGTCATGCCTGATAGTTTTTTGTAGAGACGGAAATAGTTTTGGAAGGTAATAGAAGCCATTGTTTGGTTTTCTGGCTTTATTTCTACGCCTTCTTTTGCTTCGACGGCTTGGTGTAAGCCATCTGACCAGCGTCGCCCAGGCATGGTGCGACCTGTAAACTCATCTACTATTACGATTTCGCCATCGCTGACGATATAATCAACATTGAGTTCAAATAGGGTGTTGGCACGTAATGCTGAGTTTAGGTGATGTAGTATTGAAATACTGGCAGTATCGTATAGACCTTCAAACTCACCCAGTACGCCAATCTCACGCAATAAATCTTCTGCGTGTTCATGTCCCGCATCGGTTAAGAAAACTTGCTTGGATTTTTCGTCTACACTGTAATCACCAGGAGCCTCTTCATCATCTGCTGGTTGTGGCGTTAGGCTAGGAACAACTTGGTTAATAGAGGTGTAAAGATCGGAAGAGTTTTCCGCTTGTCCAGAGATGATTAAGGGTGTTCTGGCTTCATCAATAAGAATCGAGTCAACCTCATCAACTATGGCAAAATTTAAGCCACGTTGCACTCTTTCGTCCATCGTAAATGCCATATTGTCACGTAGATAGTCGAAACCAAATTCATTATTCGTGCCATAGGTAATATCAGCGGCATAAGCAGCTTTGCGTTTATCATGTTCTAGCTGACTGATAATAACGCCCGTGGTTAAACCAAGGAAACTATAAAGCTTCGACATCGATTCGGCATCACGTTGTGCAAGGTAGTCATTGACGGTGATGACATGAACGCCATTCCCTGACAAGGCATTAAGATAAACTGCGAGGGTAGCGACAAGCGTTTTACCTTCGCCTGTTTTCATCTCGGAGATTTTACCTTCATGTAACACAATACCACCGATCATTTGCACATCGTAATGGCGCATTCCCGTTACGCGTACGCTAGCTTCACGTACGGTTGCAAATGTTTCAGGTATTAAGCTATCTAATTCTTCACCTTTTTTTAGGCGTTCTTTAAACTCTAGTGTTTTTGCTTGTAACTGCTCATCACTTAATGCCGAATATTCATCTTCGTAAGCATTTATTTTTTTTGTGGTTTGTAAGTAAGCTTTGACAAGGCGGTCATTGCGACTGCCGAAGAGTTTTCTGGCAACTGCTCCAATCATGATGTTTGTTCTCTCCCCGTTATAACGGAATTTATATGTATGCGCACGATAGCACGAGCATTTATTTGATAAGAAAAACGAATCGATTTACCTACGATTGATTTTCTGAGTTGTAGAGTTGTTGTGTACGCGCTTCTTAGCAGTAACTCTATAAATCAACCTAGTTAGCATGGGGTCAATTTAGACTAAAGACAAGCTGATACGATATGAAATAATTTATATCGTTTCTACGATCAAAAATCCCCGAGGCCGATATATCTTTAGGTCTTCTGAACCGTAAAGGGTATAGGCGGCATGTGCCTGTCTCAAGCGACGCAGTATATTACATTTCACTCACTATATTTAGCCTTAACGGTATAATACTCATATCTTTTTCACCTTGACTTGAACCTTTTGCGCTTCCAATGCATTAAGTGATCCAAAATAAAAAATTTTACGTTATTTAAGGGTGGAAGGTTATTTCGTACATGTACTTAAATAGCCTGTAGTCCCCATAAAGAGATTAAATTATCATTTTTTGGAATATCAACTAGGTTTAATGATGCTTACGAGAGAGCTTAAATTGCTTGGGATCTGTGCAGTGCTCTCTCTTAAAAATAATGAAAAAGCGTTGTCTCATCTTAAGGAAAGTCTGATTAGGCTCAATTATTTTTAGCAAGCTAATAATAAACTTAATCTGAGATTCTTTAATAGCATGTAAATTAGGAGGTATTTTGTTAAATAAAGAATATATGGGATGGCGCGAGTGGGTTGCGTTGCCTGATTTAAATCTTCCTGCCATTAAGGCAAAAATAGATACAGGAGCAAGAACCTCTGCTTTACACGCCTTTAAGGTGGAGCGAGTTAAGCGCAGCAGTGGGGATACTGTTCGGTTTTTATTACATCCAATACAGCGTAATCGTGAGTTAGTTATACAGTGTGAAGCACCTTTATTAGATGAGCGGGCTGTCTGTAATTCTGGTGGCTTATGGGAAAAACGCTATGTCATACAAAGCCATTTAGCCATAGGAGATAAACGTCTACCAATAGAAATCACCTTAACAGACCGCGATAATATGCGTTTCAGAATGCTTATTGGTCGACAGGCATTACAGCAATATAAAAATCTATTAATTGATCCCTCGCGTTCCTATCTAGCAGGAGCTAATGATATTAGCGCGAAAGGGTTAAAGAAACTGTATGCCTCTTTTTCGAGAAAAACAGAGAAAAAAACGTCCAGATAAGATCATCATCAATACCCTACACTACCAATACACCTTTAGAGAGCCTACTAATTAGTAGCAAGGATTTCTATACCATGAACATCTGTATTGCATCCAAACTAGTCTCATAATTGTATAAAGGATAACTATTATGAAAATTGCCATTCTCTCCCGTAACAAAAACCTCTATTCCACCCGACGGCTTGTCGAGGCGGCTCAAGCCCGTGGGCATAATGCAGTTGTGGTAGACTTCTTACGTTGCTACATGAATATTGCATCACATAAGCCCACTATTCACTTTCATGGTTCCGAACTTAGTGGTATTGATTCGGTCATACCCCGTATTGGCGCCTCCGTTAGTTTTTATGGTGCAGCGGTGGTTCGACAGTTTGAGATGATGGGAATTCATACACTAAATAAGTCTGTCGGTATTACGCGCTCAAGGGATAAATTGCATTCCTTACAGATGTTGTCATGCAAAGGTATCGGCTTACCTGTGACAGGGTTTGCAAATCGTCCTGATGAAATTGAAGATTTGATTCGCATGGTCGGTGGGGCACCACTGGTTATTAAATTATTATCTGGGACACAGGGAATTGGGGTTGTGTTAGCAGAAACTAAACAAGCTGCTAGTAGTGTTATCGAAGCCTTTATGGGTTTAAAAGCAAATATTTTAGTGCAAGAATACATTGAAGAAGCAAAGGGTGCAGATATACGTTGTTTTGTGATTGGGGGGAAGGTTGTTGCAGCAATGGAACGTAGGGCAAAGGCGGGAGAGTTTCGTTCTAATTTACACCGTGGTGGCTCATCAAAACTAATAAAAATTACACCCGAAGAACGCTCTACTGCTGTTAGGTCCGCAAAAATTTTAGGGCTTAGTGTCGCAGGCGTCGATATTTTAAGAGCAAATCATGGTCCTGTGGTAATGGAAGTAAACTCATCACCAGGCTTGGAGGGTATTGAAGCTGTCACAGGTAAGGATATTGCAGGAATGATTATCGACTTTCTTGAAAAAACGACCAAAATTAAAGTAATAAAAACAGAGAAACAACACGTAAATGTAAATACAAGTTAAATACTTTGCTTATGAGTATCTATTAGATACCCCTAAGCATATCAATATAGGGGTTACATAATGGGGAATAAAATAGTTATTGGGGGAGTCGAAGTAAAGTCGGGCGAGCAACGCTCTATAGATCTCCAGCTACCGCCGCTTTACACACACACATCGGTTGCCATGCCTGTGCATGTCATCAATGGTAAAAAACCAGGGCCTATTTTATTTGTTAGCGCAGCTATTCACGGAGATGAAATTAATGGCGTCGAAATTATTCGCCGCCTTATAAGCTCGGAATCAGAAGAAATAGCGGATCTTGCGGGTACTTTAATCGCCATCCCTGTGGTTAATGTTTATGGTTTTATTTCACAGTCTCGATACTTGCCTGATAGACGGGACTTAAACCGCTCTTTTCCAGGTTCGGAAACTGGCTCAATGGCTGCTCGCCTTGCTCATACCTTTATTGAAGAAATTGTCTCGAAATGTACGCATGGCATTGATTTACATACTGGAGCAATCGCCAGAGAAAACTTACCACAAATACGTGCGGCCTTGCATGATGGTCCTAATGAGGGCATAGATATTAGAAAAATGGCCTGTGCATTTAATGCACCTGTAGTCATTAATTCGAGTAAGTTAATCGAAGGTACTTTGCGTCATACGGTCTCAAAGTTTGGTATTCCTATATTATTATATGAAGCTGGAGAAGCGTTACGTTTTAATGAGGTGGCAATTCGCGCAGGAGTGAAGGGGGTTATCAATGTTATGCGACACTTGGGGATGCTTTCTGGCGGAAAACACTGTGATATTTATAATAAGCCGTTATTAGCCACTTCCAGCTCGTGGGTTAGAGCCTTGCAAAGTGGTATTTTACGCACACTTATTCCTTTAGGAGAGCAGGTGAATAAAGGAGATTTACTAGGGATAGTGAGCGATCCTTTTGGTGAATCTGAAGCAAATATTATTGCACCCAAAAGTGGCATTATTATAGGTAAATCAAACCTACCTTTAGTGCATGAAGGCGAGGCTTTGTTTCATATAGCGTATTTTGATAACCCTGATGATGTTGCTGAGGCAGTCGGTATTTTTCAAGCAGCTCACAGTTCTACTGATACAGAGTAAATCAATATTATCCACTTCTCTTTTTTGTGATTAAAAAAGAGAAGTGGATAGCACAACTACAAACTACAAAGAGAAAGTGCGAAAGGCACATCTTCTAGTTCTTGATCACCTCGTTCGGCTAAATCACCTGCTTTTACAAAACGTACAGAAAAGCGTTGTTTACCTGCGCTAATCTCAGGGTAATGTACTGCTCCATCTTCTAGTCTGATACGCAGTAATTGATATTCACGATTAGGGTTTAAGCCTGATTGAAAGAAACCACCTTCGGCAACAACATCTTCACTGTCGCGACTTTCGCGTATTAATTGCAAGACTATTTCGATAGCATCATAAGCCATTGAATAAGGCTCGACCCATTCAGTTAAGTCTGTAACAAGTTTTTCTTCGGATTGTGATAGCCAATAGTTAAATAGTGGCACATCAAAACCATTCATACTCCCTGCGATACCCGCACGTTGGCGTAAAAGGTTTAGGAAGGCATGACGTTTGAGATGTTGTCCTAACTGCCCTCTAAAGCTATATAACTGCTTACCTTTTTTTTCAAGTCTACTTAATACTTTTTGTAAACGATCGGCATCGACACCTTCAAGCTCAGACAGACGACGTACCGCCTGAGTTTGCCAATCAAGCACATTGAGAATGGCATTTTTTACATCTAAGCGGGATGATAAGTTGTAAAGTTCTAGCAACACCATAATTGCCGCCTGACAGTTTTCAGGCGTAGGATTATCTAGGTGTGATCTAAAACGCAGGATAAGAAACTCCAAGCGTAGAAATAAGCGAATTTTTTCATTAAGTGGTTGTTCGTAAACAGCCATGGCAACTTTTCCTTGATCTAGTGATAGATTGCGACATGAGTGAGAAGCCCTGTTAAGGAGACTCTGATTAAGTCGATTAGAATTGTTGTAGTTTTCATGGGAAATCAGGGCAATTCTAGCCAATATGAAATAATTGGACTTGATAAGAGTTTCTTTAAGAGCATCCTAAAAAGGCTGAGAGTATAACAGAACTTATAATTGAGATAGGACTATAAAGCGTTCATGCAATGAATTTATTTGTTGTTTGAGCTTTTCTTGGCTGTCACTATTATCCAAAATGAAAGTGGCATGATTTAACCTTTCTTTACGGTTTATTTGTTTGCTCATAATGCTTTTAATTATCGCTGAATTTATATCATCACGTTGCTGTACTCTGCGAACTTGTTGCTCAGGTGTACAATCAACAACGACTATTTCATCAAACAACTCCATATAGTCTTTTTCAATTAGCAACGGTATATCAACAATAAGATAAGGCACAGAGCTGTGCGGCTTATCAAGCTCACTGTGTATTGCTAGCTCTATAGCTGAACGTATTCGCGGATGAAGAATGCTTTCTAATTGCTGTAATTTTTTTTCATTGGAAAATATTAGTTTTTTCAATGCTACCCGATTGAGCAAGCCATCTGCCGTTATAATATCATCACCAAATTGCAACCTGATTTTCTCTAAAATATCAGGGTCTAACTCGACTAGTTCGCGTGCAATTTTATCGGCATCAATGATAACAATACCCTTATTGTGAAGTTCATCAGTGACAGTGCTTTTGCCGCAACCAATACCACCCGTTAAGCCTATTTTTAGCATGTCGAACCCTTTTTAAATTAATTTTTGCAGAAAACTTACAGACTAAATTTATTGATGGATTAGTTCTAGGAGCCTGTCCGAGAATGGAATAAGCTACTGCAAATTCGCCTGATTGTGCCTGTTTTATGGTCAAATTCGTTAAAGGGAACAAGCATTTTCCTCATTTGATCATAAAACAGGCACTAATCAGCCAAATTTTCGCGACGCTTACTTACCATTCTCGGACAGCCTCCTAGGACAAACTCCAGTGAAAGACTCCCTTTTTACCATTCGCTCTGTTAAAGTTAGCGGCTATCAAAAATTGCCTAGTTTATAGGGTATCTCTATAACTACAAAGGCTACGGAGAAGATAATAATATGCCAATTATAATAGGGGTTCCAAGAGAAACTGCGGAAGGCGAACGTCGCGTTGCGATGGAGCCAAGCGTTATCACTAAACTTAGTAAATTAGGAGCTGAGGTACATATTGAAGCTGGTGCTGGTGCTGGTGCTTACATTCCTGATGAACAATTTTCAGGTGCTAGCATTGTAAAGTCTAGTGAAGAGCTTGCGAGCAAAGCCGATATTGTCTTTCGTGTTCAAGCACCAAGTGTAGCCGATGTAGAGGCGATGAAAGATGGCAGTACTTTAATGGCTACTTTACAAGCTCATAACAATATTGAGATGGTGAAAAAGCTCCAAGAGAAAAGTATTAGTAGTTATGCGATGGAGCTAATTCCACGCATATCACGTGCGCAGTCGATGGATGTTTTATCCTCACAAGCCGCAGTAGCGGGCTATAAAGCAGCGATTATGGGTGCAGACCTTTCGGCAAGGTTCTTCCCAATGTTGACCACTGCGGCTGGCACAATACGTCCTTCAAAAGTCATTGTTATTGGCGTAGGGGTTGCAGGGTTGCAAGCCATCGCTACAGCTAAACGCTTAGGGGCAATGGTTGAAGCCTACGATGTACGACCCGAAACAGTAGAGCAGATTCAATCGTTGGGCGCTAAAGCTATCGAGTTGAAAATATCCGCATCAGGCGAGGGTGGTTATGCTCGTGAGCTTAGCGATGATGAGAAAAAGCAACAACAAGAAGAATTAGCCTCTTATATTGCACAAGCTGATGTCTTAATTACTACAGCTGCGGTACCTGGTCGTCCATCACCAAAAATCATCCCTGAGGCAACCGTCGCGGGCATGAAGTCAGGTGCTGTGATTATTGATCTGGCAGCTGAGGGCGGTGGTAACTGTACGCTTACCAAGCCAAATGAAACTATCACGACTGATAATGGTGTCATTATTCATGCGCCCTTGAATGTATCCAGTCAAGTTGCAGCTCACGCCAGTGAGATGTACGCAAAGAATTTATTGAATTTTATTACCCCCATGTTTAATGATGAAGGCGAGTTTGCGCCTGATTTTGATGATGAAGTCATTGCAGGTGCTTTACTGACTCATAATGGTGAAATTAAACATGAAGCAACACGCTTGTTGATAGAAGGAGCAGAATAATGGAAGGTTTTGTCGCGTTATATATTTTTATGCTGGCAGCATTTACGGGTTATGAAATTATCTCGAAAGTCCCCGTTATTTTGCATACACCACTGATGTCGGGCTCTAACTTTGTTCACGGCATTGTGCTTGTTGGTGCAATGGTTGTCATGGGGCATGCAGAAACAGGCATGCAAACTTTTGTTGGTTTTATCGCCGTACTGCTTGCTGCGGGAAATGCCGTGGGTGGGTATGTGGTAACCGAGCGTATGCTTGAGATGTTTAAAAGCAGTGGAGGTAAGAAGTAATGAATTTTATTGTTGATGCGTCCTATTTTATCGCTGCTATCTTATTTATTCTTGGTTTAAAGCAAATGAGTTCACCCGTGACTGCACGTCGCGGTATTGTGTGGGCTGGTGTGGGTATGGTGCTAGCGACAGTTATCACCTATTTTCATCCTGATATTCATCACAACTATTTCTGGATGACGCTTGCCATTCTCATTGGTGGTGCAATTGCATGGGTGACTGGCAAAAAAGTTGCCATGACCGATATGCCACAAATGATTGCTTTATATAATGGTATGGGAGGCGGTGCAGCTGCTGCTATCGCAGGCGTTATCTTAATGCAAGAAAAAGAAATGAGCACTACGCTACAAGTTTTAGCGGTGTTAGGTGCTCTAATCGGAACCGTAGCCTTTTCTGGTTCGATGATTGCCTTTGCTAAGTTGCAAGGTCTGATGTGGAAAACCTACCGTTTCCCTAATCAGCAATGGGTTAATCTCTTTGTCTTTCTTGTGACCTCTATGCTTGGTTTGTATATTGCATTTAGCGGTACAGATTATGGTATGGGGCTGTTGGCAGTCTTCTTCATTTTAGCGCTAGTATTTGGTGTATTAATGACTGTACCTATCGGTGGTGCAGATATGCCTGTGGTTATTTCTCTTTATAATGCATTCACAGGTCTAGCAGTTGGTTTTGAGGGTTATGTAATGGGTAATCCTGCAATGATGATTGCAGGTATCGTAGTAGGTTCAGCAGGCACAATGCTCACTCAGCTAATGGCTAAAGCCATGAATCGCCCAATCAGCAATGTATTGTTTAGCAACTTTGGTGATGGCGGTGATGGTGACGCGGAAGAAGTGACTGGCTCAATGAAAGAGATTGATGCTAGCGATGTTGCTGTAATGATGGCATTTGCAGAGAAGGTTATCATTATTCCTGGTTATGGCATGGCAGTTGCACAAGCACAGCACAAAGTTTGGGAAATGAGTAAGCTACTACAAGAGCGTGGTGTCGCGGTTAAATTTGCGATTCATCCTGTTGCTGGTCGTATGCCAGGGCATATGAATGTACTGCTTGCAGAAGCAGGAGTTCCATATGACATTATCTATGACTTAGATGAAATCAACGAAGAATTTGCTACAGCGGATGTTTCTCTTGTTATTGGCGCGAATGATGTGGTTAACCCTGCGGCTCGTACAGATACGAATAGCCCAATCTATGGCATGCCTATTCTAAATGCTGACTACGCTAAAAACACGATTGTTATCAAGCGTGGAAAAGGTACTGGTTTCTCTGGTATCGAAAATCAGCTGTTCTTTGCTGATAATACTCGTATGTTATACGGTGATGGAGCAGCGGCTGTTAGCGAATTGATTACAGGTATAAAAGAGTTATAAAGTGCTTTTCTTTTTTACCGTTCATCGGTAGAATCGCCCACCCTAGTCTGATTAAATATCAGACAGGGTACTACATCTGGATGTTTCAATGCTGCTTATACACAACGATTAGTTAGGGGTAATAATTAGCAACTCTTATTAAATAAAATCTGTATGAATCCTTTGTAAGATTCTGATTTAAAACAAAAATTACAGTTTGTGTGCTGTTTTTAAGCAATCATAAATTACCAGAAAAGACAGTCACTTAAGCTCTCTATACTCATTCTACCCACAGACTTATCCACAGGTAATAATGCTTCTGTGTATAAACTGTATTATCCTTATTTTTTGTGGGTTACTCTAAGTACAATTCTTCATTATTTTATCTATTTAAGCGTATACAGTTAATGCTTTCAGTTTAGCTCCGAAGCTTATAAAAAAACCATCCTAGCTAATACACCAACTAGTTCAAAGTCTCCTTTATAGTTTGCTCATCAAAGGGCGTAAAATCAGCTTATTTCAGTACTGGGTCATGTCCTTGATAGGGAGAGAGTCTATGCTCATGTAGTAATATCTTGTTCCTAATAGCTACTTTGAGCAAACATACCCTAGGAGTCGAAGTCCTAGCTTATAGGTGGAGAATTGTAATATGCGAACTAACTATAAGGTAAGTATATTAGAGTTGGTATAACCTATAAGTATGGCGGTAAATTTGCTCGAACGAGTAATTATAGGCAAAAAAAAGCCCTATCATATAGATAGGGCTTTTTAATTTTAAAGAGCTTAGTTAATTAAATATTACTATTTAATTTTTGCTTCCTTAAAAATTACATGCTTACGTACAACAGGATCGTACTTTTTAAGCTCTAACTTTTCAGTCATGGTACGTTTGTTTTTTGTTGTTGTGTAGTAGTAACCAGTGCCTGCACTTGAAACTAATTTGATTTTATCACGCATGGATAACTCCTTAAGACCAAATGGTCACTATTTATACTTTCTCACCACGTTTACGCATCTCAGCAAGAACGGCATCAATACCCTTCTTATCGATAATACGCATACCTTTAGCTGTTAGGCGTAACTTCACCCAACGATTCTCACTCTCAACCCAAAAACGGTGAGTATGAAGGTTTGGTAAAAAACGACGTCTTGTTCTGTTTTTAGCGTGTGAAACATTATTTCCCGCTACTGGACGTTTACCTGTTACTTGGCATACACGAGCCATGACCATTCTCCAAATCTATTCTTACTAGCAAGCTAGCTAAAGTTATTTATAATCTTATGCTGAAAAATTATATTTCAGCTAGCCGAAAAACGCGTAATTCTATACTACTTAGCTCTATATCAGCAAGTACAATTTACATTTACAGGAGTTATATGCGTTTTTTATCTATTTTAATAAAAAAGCCGAGCAATTTAATGCTCGGCTTTCTAGTGTTTTACGTTCAGGAACTCTTAGATATATAAACAAATATCTGAATCACCAGCAAATTCAAAGAATGATGCGGCACCAACATAATCAACATCATCGATGAAGTCATTAGTGTCCATCTCAAAGAGATCTACCGTCATTTGACAAGCAAGAAGGCGTACTTCAGCTTCAATACAAAGACTACGCAACTCACCTAAATCAGCGATACCTTTATCTTTCATTTTCTTCTTCATCATGACTGTCATCATCTTCTGCATTCCTGGCAATGCTTGAAGCAATACAGGCATAGGCATAGGCATAGGCATACCAGGATTACCTAACGATGATACTTGTAGGTCTAATTCTTTTTTTAGTAGCTGTAAGCCATAAAAGGTACAAAAAATCTCAGTATCATAGCCTAGTGCTGCTGCTGTAGATGCTAGAATAAATGGAGGATAGCCCCAGTCTAAGGTACCTTTTGTCGCAATAATCGCAAGTTTCTTTTCAGTCATGTGTAATCTCTCAGCCATTGGCAACAGTATTTTCATACTCATAACTGCGCCAGATAAATCATACCCTAACGGGGGAATGTCCCGAGTGTAACAGAAATAGCTAATATTAGGAAACACTGTATTAGATCATTTTATGCTTTTCATGACTAATAAATAATAAAAAGAACTACCTTGTAAAAAGTTGGAATTTATTGCAATAGTTAGCAGGTTACATCTATTCTCGTACAGCCCTCTAAGGTTGACAAAAAATAGAATTAATAGCTTACAGAGATATTATTATGAAACGATCACCTGACGATGCACTAGCTGAATTACAAAAAACGACACAAAGTCTGTTTCTCTCGACATTAACTGTTGATGGCAAACCTAATGGGAGCTATGCGCCTTATATACTTGATGATAAAGGGAGTTTTTATATTTTTGTTAGTCGGTTGGCAAGCCATACCAATGATTTATTAAATAACCCACAAGTAAGTATCTTGATTGCAGAGGACGAGCAAGACGCACGACAATTATTTGCGCGTCAACGAGTTAGTTATTATTGTCACTGTAGTGTTATTGAAAAGGAGGTAGATGCTTATGATGCTCTTATCAATTCATTTGAAACCCGTTTCGGTAATATCATAGGTTTGCTACGTACCTTGCCAGACTTCATTCTTTTTAAGTTGGATGTTCAATCAGGTACTTTTGTACAAGGGTTCGCACAAGCCTATGAAATATCGGCTAATGGTTTAATTCACAAAGACCCCAGCCAAAATTAATGACTTCCTTTGAGACCGCTCACTAAAGTATTCACGCTTATAAGGGCATAAACTATTAAAAAAGCTACAACAGCGAAGCTGAATACCTTCAAATAGAATGAGACTCTACTTGAGAAATTATTCACTGATGATATTAAAGCGGCATCATCATAAGCATCTTGATAAATATGTCGCTCATTATGGCGGACTGCTTTTCTCACCGTATTG
>DQSN01000080.1 GCA_015663245.1 Leucothrix mucor | reverse complement strand
TAATAAAATAACATTAGTACAAGCTTCTGTTAATAAGCTTGTCGATTTAAGACAAGTTGCTCGCACAGCAGGTTTACCCGCTTCAATTCTGACAGTTTTAAATCCTGCATTGAAAGATGGCATTACAAAGCCTCAGTTATCGAGAGAGATTGTAATACCACGACAATTTGCTAGCAATATTCATAAATCTATTAGGCGAACATCTGCACTAAGATCACCTATTGTAAGAGTAGCGACTAATGTTCCGCGCATTAATAAGTCTAAGATTTATCGTGTAAGTCATAAGAATAAGGCGGCAGAAAAATCTAAAAAAGCTATTGTAAATTATCACGTTCGCTCAGGTGACAGTCTCTACAAAATAGCCTTAAAACATGGCACAACCGTTGCGAAATTAATGCGCTTAAATGATATGGAAAACTCAAAGCTAAGAGCTGGTGCACAGTTGCTTGTTGCAGTTAAAGGTTCAGCAAAACATTATGGCTAGAAAAGCTTAGTTTTCATCATTACAGGCGTTCAAATTTTAAGGTGCTGATTTGTTAGATTTTCAAACAAGATGAACTTTGGAGTCCTTTGTCTCTTTACATGTTATGAGAAGCTATTAAAAAAGCCACTTTCGTAAAAAAGTGGCTTGGGTTTATCATTATTTTTATGATGGATAGATTAATGAGCTTGGCAGTAATTGGGGGTTGTTACAGCGAGCTTATGTCACTACCCTTAATGATGGGGGTATTTTAATTCGAGCTTTCCATCAGCGTTAACAGTTCGCTAATGAGTTAGAACCCCCACCGCCATAACAACTATCGGCACCTACTCCTCCATTTAGGCTGTCGTTGCCATTACCACCATACAATTTATCGCGTCCACGGTTACCATCAAGGCGGTCACGTCCATTACCGCCATAGATTATGTCATGACCATTATTACCACTTAAACGATCATTGCCATTGCCGCCGTAGATACGGTCGGGCCCCTGTTTGCCTTTTATTACATCATTTCCATTACCACCGTAAAGACGATCACGCCCACGTCCACCATCAATAGTATCGTTACCCGATCCACCAAAAATAGTATCATTACCTTGATTGCCAGATAAATTATCGGGTCCCTGACCTCCGCGTAGAGTGTCTCGTCCGCGGCCACCATTTAGCCTGTCAGCACCACGATTGCCGATAAGTGTGTCATGTCCTCTGTCACCAAATAAGGAGTCATTACCACGACCACCGACAAGTACGTCATTACCCGAATTTCCATGAATAGTATCGCGACCAGCACCGCCACAAATTGTATCATCGCCACCGCGGCCATTAACGGTATCGTTACCTGCACCTGCCCAGATAACATCATCGTAATTTGTACCATTAATATAATCGGCAGATGCAGATCCCCAGATAGTAATTCGCTCACCCTTACAGTATTTAGGTGCTCCCCACGGTTTATGGGTTGTTTGTGAAGCAGAGGCTATTTGTGTCGTAATAATAGCGCCAGACAAGGCGATGAGTGAAAGAAGCAACTTAGTTGTTGAGATTTGTTTCCCTTGCATAATAGAATTCCTTTTTATTGTTTGATTGTTTTTAGTGTCATTAAATCAGTGATTAAACCTTTAGATTGTGTTTGCTGAATATTGTTATCCAGCTGAAAAACACTGCTTAATCAAAGCTCCTTATAAAGAAGCACTGGTCAGGTCATAAAGTCATTTTTTGGTCAAAAACCCGCTAGAATTTCCCTATAAAAAATGAATTCAGACCCAACCAGAGTTTCTTGTAGGCGTTGAATGTAGAGATGATGAAATACCATAACTAGCTACAAAACCTAAGTATTGAACATCTTGTCCAAACTTATCCACGTATGCGTAAGATGGTATAAAAAGAGATCAAAATTATTTTTATAATGTAGAGTTTAATTTAACTTCTAAATTTAGAAGTTAAATATTTGCTTGAATTAAAATGGCTGTCATTTAAACAATATCATTAATAGCTTGCAATTTATCACAAGTTAAGTAATAAGAAATTACATTAACTTCCTTACCGAGTAGAGCAATGAAGTACAACTTCTTAAACAATATTATGAACGTCGGAGTAATGTATAAATACGATTGAAAAATCACTACAAATTGCACTTGAAGCCTACGCAGGTCAACAAGATAAAGCAGGTAAAACTTACATCCTTCATCCCTCTGTTGATAGCTTGGGTTTAAAATCGTCTGCTAAAATTTGGTTGCAGATTAAATCTGTTGCAGTGCTAGAATAAAATAGGCTAGGTGCCTGTCCGAGAACCAACCTTTAAATCAGCCAACTTACCCTTAATCTGCTTAAAAAACAAAAGTTTATTTTTTAAACAGGTTAAAGATGAATTTTTCTTGTTGTTTGCCTTTTTTATGTCATAAAGCGCTTATTCCTCTTAATATTATCCTAGATTAACCCATTTCTTGTTTTCTGGACGGACTACTCCCGCAATCACTTGAGTCACTATTTTTTTAGGTTGTGCGTTGCACAGACTAATGAAAACTCGCCTGATACTTTTTTAAGTCCTCGAAGGCTAAATCCTCTAAATCCTGTGTTTTTTATTTGACCAAAGACGGGTTCGACAATCACCTTACGCCGTGCATAAATCTCCTTGGCAGCATCCGTTTCCATGGTTTGCTTCATGCGTTGACGAATGGCTTCATTTTTATCCCCTGTGATACTTCGGGCAGCTCCTTTTTTGATTGACAGCAACGGGACTGGTAATGACAGACTGCACAGATGTCATCCTTTCCTTGATACATCGTGCGACCGTTTTTTTTCATTTGAATCAGTGGCAATATTTGATCGGCAGGACAAATAAACTGATCTTGCTCTTTGTCATAGAGAAAGTCTGATTTTTTGATCTTTCGGGTTGAAGTCTCTAGACTTTCTTTGTCCGTTTTATCTGCTTTGTTTAAGGCGACATAAGCCTCTATTTCTACCTTTTCTAAGGCTTGTAGATTGTCGCCTGAGTGGTAACCATTATCGAGACTCATTTTATCGGGCTGCCGCCCTGTGGTGATTTCTAGCTGTTCAAGCGCTCGTTTGACTTCTTGCTTGTCATTGGCTTTTTGACTGACAGGCTGACCGACGATTATCTGATAGTCACTGTCTACACTGATTTGTGGGTTGTAGTTGTCGGTGAACTCACTGCCTTTTTTCCCCATGATACGGGCATCATGATCGGCAAAACTGATTTGTTTTTTATCGTCAATCGTCTGCTCGGGGTAGAGGGCTTTTTCCCGTGCCTCAAGGGCTTTTTTTGCGGCTTGTATTTTTTCGAGTCGTTGTTGTTTAAAGGTAAGCTCTTCAGGAATTTCATCGCCTGTTTTGTCTTTGTAGTGTTGGTCTTC
>DQSN01000013.1 GCA_015663245.1 Leucothrix mucor | reverse complement strand
TTGATTTTATCTAGAAAAATAACACCAATATCCAAATGATTCCCGCATTAGCCATGGCAAGAAAAACGCCCGCTGATGCCATGTCTTTAGCTCTGCCTGATAGCTCATGTATTTCCCCACCAAAGCGGTCAATAGTGGCCTCTATGGCGGAGTTGAGTATCTCGACAATGAGTAACAACATAATGCTGCCAATCAATAAGGCTTTTTCTATGCCTGTATCACCGAGCCATAACGCTAAAGGAGTGGTAACAATTAATAACCAGACTTCTTGGCGAAAGGCTTCTTCTAGTTTGTAGGCTGCTTTTAAGCCTTGCATAGAAAAGCCAAACGCTTTGATGATGCGTGTTAGTCCTGTATTACCACTGCCTGCCATATAAACCTCTATTTATAATTGTCGATACTTGGGCAAGAGCATATCAAATTACGATCACCATAGACATTGTCGACACGATTGACTGTTGGCCAGTATTTGCTGATGGTCGATACGCCTTTAGGGAAAATGGCAACGGTTTGTGTATAAGGTCTATCCCAGTTTTCAGCAAGGTCTACCATGGTATGCGGAGCATTGCGTAGCGGATTATTATCGACACTCCATTCGCCTGATTCGACCTGTTTGATTTCTTCGCGGATGGCGATCATCGCATCACAGAAGCGATCAATTTCGTGTTTAGACTCGGACTCGGTTGGCTCTATCATCAAAGTTCCTGCCACAGGGAATGACATGGTGGGCGCATGAAAACCATAGTCCATTAAGCGTTTGGCGATGTCTTCATTGTTGATGCCAGATGTTTCTTCGATAGGGCGTATATCAATAATGCACTCGTGTGCTACGCGTCCTTGCTCACCACGATAGAGTACTGGATAGTGTTCTGCGAGGCGTTCGGTGATGTAGTTGGCGCTAAGTATGGCGATTTCAGTGGCTTTCTTTAAGCCACCTGCGCCCATTAATCTCATGTACATCCATGAGATGGGTAAAATCGCGGCACTACCAAAAGGTGCGGCAGATACGGCACGGTTTTTCTCATCTAAACCTTCGACGGGATTAACGCAATGGCTGGGTAAGAACGGTGCAAGATGACTTTTCACGCCAATAGGGCCAACGCCAGGTCCACCGCCGCCATGTGGGATACAGAAGGTTTTATGCAGGTTGAGATGTGAAACATCGGAGCCAAATTTCCCTGGCTTTGATAAGCCAAGTTGTGCATTTAGGTTGGCGCCATCCATATAAACTTGTCCACCATTTTGATGGATGATCTCGCAAACCTCGACAATATCTTCTTCAAAGACGCCATGAGTTGAGGGATATGTCACCATCAACGCTGATAAATTATCAGCATGAAGTTCTGCTTTTTCGCGTAGATCATCAACATCGACATTGCCGTTGTCATCACATTTTACAATCACGACTTTCATGTTAAGCATGGTCGCAGAAGCTGGGTTTGTGCCGTGTGCTGAACTTGGTATTAAGCAGATATTACGATGTTCTTGCCCCAAGCTTTTTTGATAAGCGCGAATAGCCAATAAGCCAGCATACTCACCCTGTGCGCCAGAGTTGGGTTGTAGCGAGGTTGCATCGTAACCTGTAACTTCATCTAACCAGCTGGCTAACTGATTGATCATCATCAAATAGCCTTTGGTTTGTTCTTTGGGTGCGAAGGGGTGAATATCGGCAAACTCGCTCCATGTAATGGGGATTAGTTCGCTGGTCGCGTTGAGTTTCATGGTACAAGATCCAAGTGGAATCATTGCATGGGTGAGTGATAAATCCATGTTTTCTAAACGCTTTAGGTAGCGCAACATTTCTGTTTCGGAATGATAATTGCTGAAGACTGCGTGGCTAAGAATATCGTCTTTGCGCAGTAAGGCTCTTTCGATACCCGTGTAACCTTCATTGACGGTTGAGCTGTCTAAGCTTGCTATATTGTGTCCGTGTCTTTCGCCAAGGAAAATATCAAACAAATCAATAATGTCGAAGCCTGACTTACGTTCATCAACACTAATGCCCAGCTTGTCGTCATCTAATAAGCGTAGATTAATGCCTGCGTTTAGGGCGCATTGGTAGATTTCTTGTTGTTTGTCGCCTACTTCAACGGTGATGGTGTCGAACCATGTGTTGTTAACAAGTGATAAGCCACTTTCCTCTAAGCCTTTTGCTAAAATAGAAGTGAGGCGATGGATACGGTTAGCAATTGTTTTTAAGCCTTTGGCGCCATGATAGACGGCATAAAATGCTGCCATATTGGCAAGTAATGCCTGTGCGGTACAGATGTTTGATGTGGCTTTTTCGCGGCGGATATGTTGCTCGCGAGTTTGCATCGCCATGCGATAAGCAGGATTGCCACGGCTATCAATGGATACGCCAATAACACGTCCTGGCATGGAGCGTTTGTATTTGTTACGGGTGGCGAAGAATGCCGCGTGAGGTCCGCCATAGCCCATAGGAACACCGAAGCGTTGGCTTGAGCCGAGTACAACATCGGCGTCTAACTCACCAGGTGATTTTAGTAGCACTAAACTCATTAAATCAGTGGCGACACAGACAAGGGCTTTTTGCTCATGAGCTTGGCTAATCAACGGCTCAATATTGATGACTGCACCTGTGCTTGCTGGGTATTGTAGAATAACGCCAAATACTTCGTGATCAGCCAATTCTGTTTCTGCATTACCAATGATTAGTTCATAACCAAGGTGCTCTGCGCGAGTATGTAATACATCAACAGTTTGTGGATGCAAGGTGTCTGCCACAAAAAATTTATTGGTCTTTAAACGGTTGGAGCGTTTGCATAGAGCCATCGCCTCTGCTGCTGCGGTTGCTTCATCAAGCAATGAGGCGTTGGCAATTTCCATGCCTGTTAAATCCATAATCATCTGCTGATAATTTAGCAAGCCTTCTAAACGACCTTGAGAAATTTCTGGTTGATAGGGTGTGTAAGCGGTGTACCAACCAGGATTTTCTAGCACATTACGCAGAATGACAGGCGGTACGATGGTGTCGTAGTAACCCATGCCAATATAGGATTTATTGACGATGTTTTCTTGAGCCAGCTTTTTTAGTTGAGAAAGTGCCTCTTGCTCTGTACAGCTCCCTTCTAAATCAAGCCCACCATCGAGTTGAATACTATAAGGGACAGTGCTTCTCACCAAGTCATCAATAGAATCAGCTTTGATGGTATCTAACATCGACTTAACGTCATCATCATTTGGACCAATATGGCGAGAAACGAAGTCAGTATGTTGTTCAAGTGTGCGTAAAGGGGAGGTGTTCATGGGGTTTACCTTGTTTAAGCTTATTATAAAAGCAAGCCTACCTAGATGATGGGACTAGGAGATTTTAAGTTAATGGACGTGTGTGTCTGTTTAGTGCAGATTATCCGCACCCTTCGACAAGCTCAGGGTACTCGTTCCTTGAGTTTGTTGAAGGGTACGGGTTTTATGTGCTTAGATATTATTTACTCAGCTATTTCATTGATGTAGGCATTAGCATCCATCAATTCTTTAAGGTCATCAGCAGAATCAAGCTTTAGGCTCATTATCCAACCATCACCGTAAGGCTCGCTGTTTACTAGCTCTGGCGAGTCATCTAATAGTTCATTCACGGCAACGACTTCACCACCAAGAGGGCTGAAGAAATCAGAGGCTGCTTTTACAGATTCGATAACACCGCAGTTATCTTCTGCGCCAAAAGAGCTACCATCTTCTGGTAGTTCAACGTAAACGATATCGCCTAATAATTCTTGCGCGTGATCGGTGATACCAATGGTGACTGTGCCGTCTTTATTGTCTCTGATCCATTCGTGAGATTTGGTATACAGTAGTTCTTCTGGGATGTTAGTGCTCATAAGATTTTTCCTTGTCGTGATGTTTGGAATATTGGGTTGCAGGTTATAGAGTTGCGAATTATAGGCAAGATTTGCCGTTGCGTACAAACGGTGGTTTTACAACACGTGCAGCGAGATGCTTACCACGTATTTCTACATGACAGCTATCGCCTGTATCAGCAGGGACACGTGCCATTGCAATGGCTACACTTAAAGTGGGTGAGAAAGTACCGCTGGTAATTTCGCCTTTGCCAGATTCTGTAATGACGGTTTGATGACCGCGTAATACGCCTCGCTCCTCAAGAACTAATCCTACTAATTTTGTTTTTGCACCTATTGAAATTTCTTCTTCGAGTGCAGAACGTCCTACAAAATTACGTTCTTTAGGTTCTAGTGCGATTGTCCAACGAAGCCCTGCTGCAAGTGGTGAAGTCTCGGTATCCATATCCGTACCATAGAGATTCATGCCAGCTTCTAGGCGTAAAGTATCACGTGCGCCTAAGCCGATTGGCTCAATACCTGCTTCAAGTAATGACTCCCAAAGACTTGCGGCGCTTTCATTCGGAACCATAATCTCAAAACCATCTTCGCCAGTGTAGCCTGTGCGTGCCACAAAAGTATCACCAAGCTGTACGCCAAAGAAGGGTTTTAGCTCGGATGCTGTTTTTGCAGAAGCGTCATCTAAGGTTGATAGTGCTTTCTCGCGAGCATTTGGGCCTTGAACAGCAATCATCGAGAGATCATCGCGTTCTGTTAAAGTAACGTCGAAGCCGTCCATCTGCTTGTTGATCCAAGCAAGGTCGTTCTCGCGAGTTGCGGCGTTAATCACCATACGATAGAAATTATCTTCTAGATAATAAACAATAAGATCGTCAATTACGCCAGCGGTTTCATTCAGCATGCAGCTGTAAAGTGCTTTGCCTTGGTCTTTGAGTTTGTCGACGTTATTAGCAAGCAGGTGCTGTAAAAAGGCTTTACTGCCTGTGCCTTTAAAATCCACAGTCACCATGTGAGAAACATCGAACATACCTGCGTCTTTTCTTACTTGATGATGTTCTTGTACTTGAGAACCATAGTTGATCGGCATTTCCCAGCCAGCAAAATCAACCATTTTTCCACCTGCTTTCAGATGTTGTTCATAGAGAGGAGTATGCTGAGGAGCGTTATTTTCTGACATGTTTAGGAGCACCTGCTTAAATAGTTTTCAGACATAAAAAAAGGGCGGCAGATGATTGTCATCTGCCGCCCCTCTGTCCTTTCTACCTGAGAGATTCCTTATAAAGTTACATCGTAAAAATGTTTTATAAGTTGATGCCCTTCGGTGGAGATTTCTATAGAAACCTCGCTCTCCAGAGTCGGCTTAACTCATTATAATAAATGAATTACTCTTGCAGTCCTTAGTACCTGAGCGTTTCCTAGCGGATTTGCGCCTTCGGTGTTCTATAACTATACTTTTATAGAATCTCTCCTGCGAGAGGTGTAGCCGAAAGCGGCAACTATACCTTAGAGATATAGTTGCCGCAATAAATTATGCTTAAAGTAAAATTGAGACTTTAATTCTTAGACGAAGTTTTCGCCGCATCTGCTTCTAGCATTTTAGCCAAACGATCTGCTGGCATATAACCAGGAATTAAACGACCTGATGAAGTGACAATAGCAGGTGTACCCGTTACGCCAATTTCTTGGCCTACGTTGTATTGTGCTTTAATAGGATTTTCACACTTTTTTGCATCAATAGGTTTGCGCTCTTTTGCTGTTGTCATCGCTGTTTGTTGAGCGGCACTATCGCCTGCACACCAAACGCTAACAGCTTTGTCGAAGGACTTAGAGCCAACGCCAGCACGAGGGAACATAAGATATTCTACGGTAATACCACTATCGTTTAGCTTAGGTACTTCTCTGTGTAGCTTTGCGCAGTAAGGGCAATCAATATCAGTAAATACTTTGATAACGTGTTTTTCATCTTTAGCTTTAAAAACAATCGGGTCTTTAAGTTTTGTTTTAAGGATGTCGTTACGCACAGAACGTTGAGCAACTTCAGAAAGATTTTCGCGAGTTTCTGTGTTGATTAGATCACCAGCAATAAAGTATTTACCATCAGCACTTACATAAACAACTTCCGTACCGTAAAGCACTTGGAAAACACCAGGAAGAGGGCTTTTAGTTAAAGAGTCAGGTGCGCGGCGGAATACTTTTGTGAGCTGCTCTTTTAACGCACTAATAGTGGTGGTGTCGTCGGGTGTTGCTGTTTTTGATTCTGCGACAGCAAAGCCTGCTAGGAGTAGTCCGCTCAATGTGGCGGCTAATAGTAGTTTTTTTATCATTTGTAATCTCTGTTGTTTATTTTTAATGTATTAGAGTCTTTAGTCCTAAGCCCTATGTAGAACTAGCTTCTTCTCCCTAAGCGAAGCATCTGTTTGATTCTATATCATATGGGAAAAATTCCAAAATGCCATGCCAGCCTATTTGTATTTTAAAAGGTTACGATTTATTCATGTGCTTGGATGCAATAGAGCGAAGGGCGAGGCATATCAACCGCGAGGATGATGCTTCTGATGTAACTCCTGCAACCGAGTTTGTGCAACATGTGTGTAAATTTGTGTGGTTGAAAGATCGGTATGACCTAACAATAACTGTACGACACGCAAATCTGCGCCATGGTTCAATAAGTGTGTTGCGAATGCGTGGCGTAGAGTATGAGGAGAAATTTTTTGGGAGATGTGTGCAATTAAGGCGTAGCGTTTGATGAGATACCAAAAGGCTTGGCGTGTCATGCCGCTACCGCGTTGAGTTACGAATAATTGTTCAGAAGTTCCTTTGCCTTGCATTAATACAGGGCGAGATTCTAGCTGATAGCGCTCAATCCACTCAACCGCCTGATCTCCCATGGGTACAAGTCGTTCTTTATTGCCTTTGCCTGTAACGCGTAATACGCCTTGGAGTAGGCTGACTTGTGATATTTTTAGTTCTACTAGCTCCGTAACCCGTAAACCTGTGGCATAAATTAGTTCTAACATGGCTCTATCCCGCAAGCCGATGGGATCAAGTATTTCAGGTGCTTCAATGAGCGCATCAACTTGGCTTTCGGATATTGTTCCTGGTAGGGAACGACCTAGTTTGGGTGAGTCGATCAATGCGGTTGGCTCTTCTGCTAGTGTGCCAATGCGAGCATGATAACGATAAAAACGCCTTAGGCTGGAAAGAACACGCGCCATTGTGCTTGCTTTTGCGCCTATTGTGCCACGAAAGGCGATATATTTTTGTAAGAGGTGTTTATCAACAGAGAGTAAGTTTTGGATATTTGTATGCTTATCTGTTAGCCACTTAGCAAAGCTTTGTAAATCGCGTCGATAAGCATCTAGGGTGTTATTGCTTAAGCCACGCTCTGACCAGATAGCGTCAAGAAACTGATCAATGAGCTGTTGATTGCTCATGTCGAAGGCGTTTTTCACAGAGTTTAAATATCCTTGAGCTTGATCGTCGTATTTTTAGCTGTTTTTAGTGTGGTAATAATTTTACCTTCTACACTTTTCTTTCTGATATTGATCTTTTTGATGCTAGGGAAAATCTTGGCAAAATTAAGTGATACCTCGCTAACACCTTGACAGTTAAACACATAAGACATCACAAAGTCAGTATGCCCATTCGCTCCAACGACATGAACATCATCTGCTGCTTTTTCTTTTTTATCTTTTCCTTTTTCGTCTTTGACTAGCTTGCTAACAAAAGAATCATCTTTAGGGTGTGAGTGAATATTTAGTAGGTCGGAGTTCACATAAGACTCATAGGGTAAACAAGAGCCAGTAGGGAAAAAATTAAATAAAATACGAAGATTCTCGGCGGTGTATAAAGCTACCTCTGCTGCGTTGACACGTTTCTTCTCTTCATCATTTTTAGGTGCCTGTTCAAAGCCAACAATATTTTGGGCTGGAACGACCATATCAAAGACTAATTGATCCGATGATTTAAGAATGCTGACCTCTAGCGTACCATGTTTGTGAGGACCATTAAGACCTTCAGCGAGTACACTATTAATCGATAAAATGCTTCCCGCAAAGATAGCAATGGTTTGTAGTAATGTCTTTTTAAAGTATTTCATTGTTATTTCCTATGTTTGCGGTTTGCAGATTGCTCGGCAATTTCCCGCAATGTCGTAATAGTAAGCCCTGCATCATCTGCTATTTGAATAGCTCTGGCTAAACGAGCTGGTGCGCTACGCCCCATACAGCCGTGATCAAGATCACCTTCAAAAGCAACTAACATGGCCTTAGTCAGTGCTTCGTTATCTAAAGTTCCATCCACTAAGTATTGTTGAATTTCATGTATATCGATCAATACCTTTTTTGCAAAATCTTGGTGGTTAGCCCAAAGCTCGCCAACGGTCCCACCTGTTTTTAGCCCTGCAATATTGCTGCATAAAATATAATAATTTTTACGTACCAATTCTGCGGTCATTTGCTCGTCATCTTTAATTATTTCAGCTGGAATATCTAAAGATTGAAAGGCATCAAACAATAACTGTGCTTGTGGCCCATGCATAGGTGATGGCACAACTACTTTTACATCTTGACCTTTTTTCTTTTCAAACCATACCGATACAATCGTCGGAGCAGGGAAGTCATATTGTTGCCAATCACGCGGTAATAATTCGTTTTGAATTAATACAAGATTCTTTTGCCATGCTTCAGGAATGCTTGATAGCATAGAGTGTAAGTCACTTTCACCTACGGCAACGATAACTGCGGCAGGATCGGTGATATGCTTTACTTGCTCTGCTATATCCATCTCACGTGTTATGGGATAAACAGGATGCCCTGTTTTTAATAGCCCACGTGCGAGTACAGAACCAATTTCACCCATACCTATAACAACAACCGCTTGTTTCATGCTTGTTCCTCTATTAAAGCGTGTATTTCAGAGCCTTGAGCTCAATTAATTTACTTGGATGTGATGTTACAATGATTGTGGATAATTTTCCTGATAATTTAGATTTGTTTAAAACTCGTTTTGGCGATGTATTAGATAAAATGTTACTCGCAGATGAACTGGGTGCATTTATTCTGGTACTTGCAAACAGTATGCAAGATGAAGCTCTGCAACAACGACTGCAATTACTATTAGAAGAAAAGTTTGCTCTTCTCAAGGCCCAGTTTGAACAGGGAAAATTACAGGCAGCTAAAGATGATTACGAAGTGTTTGCTGCTTTGGTTTCATTAGGGATTGATAATTTGCCCGTATGGGAATATCGCCAGCAAACACCTTGGACATTGCTTTATAACCCCATGCGAGCATTGCGTCCTGCGCGGACATCGGCCGAAATCATTGATACTTTGCGACGCCCTTTTAATCCTGATGTTTTTCATTTTAATAAACCCTTTTTAGAGCCTGAGATCTTTTGGCAGGGGTGTTTTAATGAGTATGAATTACGTGTTTTCTACAATAAATTTCCCTTTGCGCCTTATCATCTATTAATTGTTCCTGAGTTTAGGCAGTGCTTACCGCAGTTTTTAACAGAAATTTATCATCAACTTATATGGGATTTTGTTGAGCAATATAGTGGTGGGCTTACGGGCTTGGGTGTTGCTTATAATAGTCTGGGTGCTTACGCTTCGATAAACCAACTACACTTTCAAGGTTTTATTAGTAGTAAAAATATACCTATCGAGGATGAGAGTTGGCAGCACAATGGTGGCGATAAGGTATATCCAATTGACTGCTATCGTTTGGATAATAGTGCTGATGCTTGGCTGGCGGTTCAAGTATGTCATCAGAAAAAGCAAGCCTATAATTTACTGTATCGTGCGGGATATTGTTTTCTAGTTACTCGAAAATTTCAGGGTA
Source organism: Leucothrix mucor (assembly GCA_015663245.1). Classification (GTDB taxonomy): domain Bacteria; phylum Pseudomonadota; class Gammaproteobacteria; order Thiotrichales; family Thiotrichaceae; genus JAGLBW01. The sequence goes on along the minus strand of DQSN01000013.1, from coordinate 4,161 downwards.
AGGAGTCATCGTCCCACTGGCAAGAGGGAATTGCATGGTGCGAAGTCTGTGGTTTACAGACGGTAGGGAGTCGCAAGCTATTTGAGAAATTGAGTCAGCAAGATATTACAGATACGTTGTTATCCGTGCATGTAGATTAAAAAATAAGTTTCAAATAAACGTTTGTCTGTAGCTCGATAGTGAGGGTGATTGATGTGGTAGAGTGTGGGTAAGCAACATAAAATAGTATATTAGAGTATACTAATATATAAGACTTCTGATATACTGCTACTAATCTAAAAATCAACTGACTACATACCGCTATGAAAAACTTACAACATAAAATAATTTTGACTGCAATGATGGGCTTGTTTTCCAGTAGTGCATTTGCTGCGCCATTTAACAATATGCCAGTAAATCCTTGGGGATCACCTTTTAATATGCCTGCCTCACCTCAGCAGCCAGCCTATGTGAATCCTTTTATAACGCCAAATATGCAGAAATCTAGAATGGTACCTCAGTATATGACGCCAAGGGCTAGATACTTTCCTGTACCGCGCGCAATGCCACAAAACCGTGCGCCACAGCAGAGAATGCCTGTAGCGCCGCGTTCATATCCGAAAAATAATAGCTTTCCTATGCAGCAATCATTTCCAAAGCAAGGCTTCTCCAACAATCCAATGGGGAATATGTTCCCTAGCAATTTTGGTATGGGTAACAATAGTACGCCATTCTCAATGCCGAACTCATTCCCATCAATGCCATTTGGTGGCAATAACAGCTCCAATCCCATGCAAGGTTGGAATAAGGGCTGGAGCAATATGGGTAATAATATTCCTTTTATGCCACAAAGTACCAACACAAAAAAGAAAAAAGCTTGGGGCGATAAGCGTAATATCTGGCCTGATTTCTACACGACCTTTACTGATGAAGCTTGGGATGAAATGATGGGCGGGCCACGTAAACTAGGGCGTATGCCTGGTGGATGGCGTTTCCCTTATATCAGTACGCCTGATCCTGTCACCGTTTCTGATGCTATTACCAACCAGTTTCCACCGATTGCGGAAGAAGCAGGTAATATGATGGATATATCAAAATGGGGTGTGTTTGACGGTAAGTAAATTACTGTACAACTTTGCTATACATAGAAACGCGATATTTACTGTCGCGTTTTTTTATGGGTGTAAGTAAATAATACTAAATTGTTGTGAAAATATTTAAGTAGCCTATTTTCCTTGTAGCTCTCTGAGCGGAGTGGAAGGATCGATTTAAGGGCTTCCTTATTTAGAAAAGCATTAATGCTCCTTTACCCCTATTACAATGTCCATCACATTGGTTCCCGTTGCCCCTGTTATCACTAAATCTCCCGTTGCTTGCAAAAAAGCATAAGCACGGGCTTGTTGTAAGTGTTGTTTGGCAGATAATGATTGTGTTGTTCCGCGAGCGAGTGTCTGACCATCAATAATTCCACCAGCTGCTTCGGTAGTACCATCACTACCATCAGTGCCAAGACTAATAAGAGCGCAGTTGCTTCCTGCTAGCTCTATTGCCGCTGCTAATGCAAAGTGTTGGTTGCGACCGCCTTTGGGTGGGTTGTTGGGAAGTTGAACGGTAGTTTCTCCTCCCCAAATAATAATATCCACATCTGTTTGCTTTAACTGCTTGGCACATTGAGTTGCAAGTCTAGCAGCATCACCGTGTAAGAATTTGTTAGTAATTTTCACACGATAACCCATTTCTATAGCCGTCCTAGCAATAGCTTGCTTTGCATCATTTAAGGTGGCGATAATCTCCCAATGAAAGTGATTGGGGCGGACAGGGCGAGTGTGTTTAAAACGCTTTAGCCATTTTGAGGGTAGGGCGGAGGGAATCGTTGCATCAGAGGGGAAGAGTAATCCTGAGCCAATAACAGCAGGGCCATCTCCTTCGACATCTGAGATCATTAAGCAAGTAACTTGTCGGCTCCCAATATAGTGCCACAAGCCTCCCGCTTTAATTTTTGATAGTTGGCATCGAACTGCATTTATTTCTTCAATAGGGTGAGCATTTTCAAGTAGGTGTCGGTTGATTTTTTGAAGCTCTTTTAGATTCCAACCTTCCTGTAATACCTCCGCTAAACTGGATGCGCCACCTGAGATTAAAACCAAGCAGTGTGCATCATCAGGGAGCTGTTGTAGGTAACGAGTAAGTTTTTTGCCTGCGATTAAACTATCGTTAGCAGGAATAGGGTGGTTTGCTTCTATGCACTCAAAGCGAGCGTCAGAAGGTAAATTGGATTCAAAATGCCCCCGTTTGGATATGATCATCCCTGTTTTAATGGATGCTCCAAGTTGATCGATAGCGCCTAAGCTCATAGCTTCAGCAGCTTTGCCAATGGCTAATAAATGACAATTTTGCAAGTGGTCAATCTTTGCGAGTGCTTTTTTAACAACGATATTTCCCCTGACCGCATTGAGTGCGGCAGGGTAAAGTTGGAGTAGGGTACTGCGTAATGATTGCTTGATAGTAGTCCTAATTGGTTGGTATTTCAGTGCGTAAGGCATCACGGTCATACCACCAAGTTTCACCAACAATGGCATCGATGACTTGTGCTAGTCGCGGTAAATAGATCTTAGGGTCATTCAACTCTAATTTATCCATCCAAAAATTCATTTGATCTTGGCTGCTCACATTACTGTGACGTTCCGCAACTTTAGCAATGATATTCATCGTCAGGAACTGGATGCTATCACGCTTTTTTCCTTCAAGTCGTAGATCAGCAATATAGTGAGCCGAAACCGCAGCAACCGCAGCGCCATCAGCCTTTGCGGGAGTATCATCAATCAGGTTGTTTAGCATGATAATAGTCAGCTCAGGATCAATGGGATAAGTAATTGCTAGCCATAGTCCATTGCCTAAAGCAACGATTGAGCTAGGTTGTTCGGTACGGTAGAGTAGGTCACAACAATGTACAGCGTCTTCCCATTGCTGGTTCTCCATATAAATATTGAATGCTTGCTTGGTCATGTTCCATGCGGTTTCCGACATACCCGCAGTGGCAAGATCAAGCATGATTTCACTCATATCATATTGTAGCCCTGCGCGCTCTAGTGGATCGGCATCCGATGCGAGTTGTTGCAGTTGCTCTTGTTTTTTTGTGAGTTCATCATTGAGGAATGCTTTACTATCATCAGGTGCAGTGAATTCGATATTGCTAGGGGTTTCGCTCATGGATTTATTCTCAGGTTAAATAATATGCGGGTGACTATAGCAGATCCAATAATCAAGATAAAAAACCCTAAGGGCTATGATGGTTGATCTTTAAGCTCTTTGATAAAAGTATCATTCTATCGGGATAAGTTTTTTTTAATGTTTGATTAAGTTTTTGTAAGTTAGAATAGTCAAATATTCTGATGTGGAAGTTGTTTTGAAGAACGCTTTAAATAGAATCCAGAAAATAATAAGAAAATCGTTGACATTAGTATATTAGAATATTATTATATTCCCATCTTCTGTTTAGAAAGACAGATATAACTTAAATCAAAATTAAATTAGCTAGGAAATTATTATCATGAAATTACAAACTATCACATTCGCTGCTCTAATCGCTCTTTCTGGAACTGCTTCTGCTAACTGGTTCGACGGATTCAACAACGGAAACGGTGCAGGAAATGCAACTGGAAATGGCGCGGCTGATGCAACTGGTAATGCTGCAACTAAAGGCAACGGCGCTGCACAAGGTAATGGTTGGGGTACTGGTAAAGGTGATGCAGCTGGCGAAGTTGATTTCAGCATCTCTTTTAAAGGCAAAGGCAACACGAACATGGACACTAAAGCTCAGTTAGCTGGTGATACTAAAGTTGCTGGTGATGCAACGGGTAACGCTGCTGGTAAAGGCAACGGCGCTGCTAACGGTACAGCTAATGCAACAGGAGAAAATGGTTATAAAGGCTCTGCTCAAACAATGACTAACAACGGTTTTGCTCCAGCAACATATGCACCTCGCACTGCTGCTGTAGCATCATCTGCACAAATGAAAGCTGCTTTACAAGCGCAAATTAAGCAAGCAACAGAAATGCTTAAGCGTATCGAAGCTCAAGAAAAAGCAGCGACACCAACTACGTCTGTAGAGAAGAAGTCATAAGCTCCTAGCGCTGAAAGACTGAAACTTCGGAAGCCCACCTTTATGGTGGGCTTTTTTGT